>CAZCPP010000001.1:0-48999 GCA_964500655.1 uncultured Anaerolineaceae bacterium
CTCACCCCAACAAGGTTTTTGACCTGATTTTGCTACTTTAAGAAAGCCCTGATACATATGCATACCCATAGGAGAAGATTCCACAACGTTCCGAAACTTGACTTCGCTCTCTTGCAGCGTCTGCTCTGCTTGCATCCGCTCGGTGATGTCCCTTACAAAAGTGGCCACAATCACATCTTCTGGTTTTTCAGGTTCGTTTAAAAGATATGACTGCAGTTCCACTGGGAAAATTGTTCCATCTTTACGGATATATTCTTTCTCATACAGGTCGGTGAAACCTCGTTCAAGCAATTGAACCCCGAATTTTTCCACTTCCCAATCAATCCATTTTTCTGGAGTAATGTCTCTCCATGATTTCTTTGATAGTTCATCTATCGTATATCCGAGCATTTCCAGGTAAGCTGGGTTTGGACTTGTTATTTCACCGGATCCTTTATTGATAGCATATCCGTCCCTATTTAAGTTAAACAATTTGCTGAAATTTTCTTCACTTTCTTCCGCTTTTTGTATGGCTTCTAGCAGCTTTTTGTTTGTTGCTTTTATTTCTAATTCTGCTTGCTGGCGCTCGGTAATATCGCGAAGCGTGCCGATCATTCCAATTGGATTGCCTGTCTCATTTCGAAGGATCGAATTGTGCATCAGGGTGGGAAAGACGGTGCCGTCGCGCCGGACGTGCCTTATTTCACCACTAAATCCCCCTGTTTCTTGAATCTGCCGGTTAGCTGCCTCGACCGCTGGTATTTGTTCGGGCGTATGAAAAATGGAGAGATGCTCACCAGCAAGTTCCCTCATAGTATAACCGTGCATAGCCGCAAAGGCCTCGTTCACAAATAGCAAATTACCTTGCAGATCAGCTATTGCCATACCTTCGGAGCTTTGTTCTACGGCGGATGAAAGAAGCCGCAGCGTCTCCTCCGCTCCCTGTCGCTCGGTGATATCTTCTCCAGAGCTCAGAATACCTATCAGGTTACCTTTCTCGTCTTCTAACACAGCATTGTGCCAAGCGATTAACCTTTGTTCGCCATTAAGTCCGATGATTGGATTTTCATAATATTCAACGGGTTCAATTTTGCCCGCCAAGATTTGATTGAAAATAGTTTTTACATCTTGAATTTGATCCTGGGGAATAAAATTATCGAACCAGTTTAATCCTAACAACTCATCTTCACTGCCCCCCAAAATCGCACATCCCTTTTTATTGATCAGTGTTATATTTTGGTCATTATCAAGTACAAGAATAATAACTCCAGCTATATCCAAATAATGTTGGGCTTTATTTTTTTCTGCAGTCAATTCTTCAATTAGCTGGGCTTTGGTTTTCTTTCGGTCTACCATATTGTCTCTCTCCAATGCCAGACTAACAGATCAAAAAACGATAATAGCATTCGCAATTGCCGAATATTACGATTTCACTATATCATAAATGAGTCAGGAAAGTATTTCAATTTTGTGTTGGCGGAATCTTCACCAAGTGTTGCTCGAATCATATTTAGTTAGGTGAATTGGTTTTCCCTTGAATGAAAGCAGGCTACAATTACGCTTCTTTTAAGTATGTGGCGCAATTTTGCACTTGTAACCTTAAAGTTTTTGTCAAATTGGTCAAAAATCACACATTCTTCTTGACTAGACAATCTCTCAGATGTACAATCGGCGAAGATTTTCCGATAAGGTTACATAATGCATATATACCGATTTGTTGTGAAGTTCAAAGGTTCCGATCCGCGCTCTGCAAGTTATCTCAAGGACGTACTCGCCCTGGGATTTAATGACATTGACCGAATCGAATGCCAGGACCTGTACTTTATTGAGGGCCAATTGTCGCAAAAAGACCTAAGACAATTGGCTCTCAAACTATTTACCGACCCGATAACTCAAACGGCTACTTGGGAACAACTCCCCGCTTCCCTTTTGGACCTGGAGCCTGCCACCGTTATGGTTGAAGTTGCACTGCGCCCAGGCGTCACCGATCCTGTCGCCGAGCAAATCGTACGTGCTGCCCACGAACTTGGCTTTGAGGGAGTCAGGCGCGCCGCCACTGGCTTACGCTTTTTGATCCAAGGGCTGACAAAAATGCGAGTAAACAACCTGGCAAAACGTCTGCTCGCAAATGCCATCATCCAGCACTGGACATTAGGGGAAATCACACCTTCCTTCCCTGAAGAAGCGGCCTCCAGTGGAGAGGTGGAGATTATCCCCATCCGCGACCTGACCGAGGATCAACTCCTTGAAACCTCGAAGGGTCACCGCGCCGCGCTTGATCTTACAGAAATGAAAGCCATCCAGGATTATTACTTCGAGGCGCAACGCGATCCCACTGATGTGGAATTCGAAACCCTCGCCCAAACATGGAGTGAGCACTGTGTACATAAAACTTTCAAGGCCAAGGTTTCATTAGGTGATGGGAGAGAGATCGATTCCATCATAAGCACTTACCTCAAAGCCGCTACTGATCATATCAATGCTCCATGGGTGCGATCCGCCTTCGTGGATAACGCTGGTATCCTCGAATTCGATGATGAGTTCGAAATATCATTCAAAGTCGAAACCCATAACCACCCCTCCGCAATTGAGCCCTTCGGTGGCGCGAACACTGGCGTCGGTGGCGTTATTCGCGACGTGCTAGGCGTCAGTGCCAAGCCGATTGCCAATACCGATATCCTTTGTTTTGGTCCTCAAAACGTAGCACCCGATTCTCTCTCAGAAGGCGTACTCCATCCACGCCGAATCCAATCTGGTGTTATAGCAGGCGTGCAAGATTATGGCAACAAGATTGGCATCCCAACCGTTAATGGCGCCATCCTTTACGATGAGGGGTACATCGCCAATCCGCTCGTCTTTTGTGGATGTGTGGGCATCGCCCCCAAAGGTTTGCATCACAAAGATCCCCAGCCCGGTGACCGCGTCATCGTGCTGGGCGGGCGCACCGGGCGTGACGGTTTGCGCGGCGCAACTTTTTCATCGATGACGATGGATGCCCAGACGGGCGAAGTCTCAGGGGCATCTGTGCAAATCGGTGATCCCATCACGGAGAAGGGCTTGATAGATGTCATCGTCCGCGCCCGCGACCTCAAACTGTACAATGACATCACCGATTGCGGCGCCGGTGGGTTGTCCTCTGCGGTTGGTGAAATGGCTGCTACCATTGGTGCAGAGGTTGAGCTTCAGGCTGTCCGCCTTAAATATCCTGGGCTGGCTCCGTGGGAAATCTGGCTTTCCGAAGCCCAAGAACGCATGGTACTGGCGGTCTCACCCGCGAATATTCCAGTACTACAAGAACTATGTGATACATTCGACACAGACTTGACCGATATCGGGGAATATACTGGCTCAGGTCAATTGGTTGTCCGTTACGGTGGTAAGGTAGTACTCGATCTCGCCAATGCCTTTTTACACGAGGGCATTCCACAAAGAGAATTGTCAGCAAAAATTATTAGGCAAGATATTGATTCCAATAAAACCATTAACGGACACTTTCAAAATGTAAACTTGAAAGACTCACTTCTCAAGCTGCTCGCCCACCCCAACATTGCCTCCAAGGCCGCTACCGTCCGCATCTACGATCACGAAATCCAAGGTGGAACGGTGGTCAAACCGCTGACAGGGATCCAAAATGACGGACCGTCAGACGCCACGGTGCTCAAACCGATTGGCACAAATGGTACCAAAGGCATCGTGCTCTCAAATGGCATCAACGCCGAATATGGGCAGCATGATGCCTATAGCATGGCCTGGGGGGTGTTGGACGAAGCTGTTCGCAACGCCGTTGCCGTCGGTGCAGATCCCAGACAAATTGCTGTGTTAGATAACTTTTGCTGGGGCGACCCAAAGTGCCCCGAAACACTGGGAACATTGGTCGAAGCTGCCCGCGGTTGCCATGACGCTGCCGTCCACTATGGTACGCCTTTTATCTCTGGAAAAGACTCACTAAATAACGAATACTTTGGTGCCGACGGCCAACGACACGCCATCCCCCCCACGTTACTTATTTCCGCGCTCGGTATGATCGAAGATATTTCCCAGGCAGTTAGTATGGACTTGAAAACGGCGGGCAATCTCATTTTCCTGGTAGGCGATCTCCAGCCGACTTTAGGCGGTTCTCATTATTCACTTGTTTCCGGTTACACGCCAGCCGACACTGTCCCAGTTCCTTCTGATGTTGCCCCAACTGTATACCGAGCCTTTCATAGAGCTATCCAAACTGGATTGGTCAAATCAGCCCATGATTTGTCAGAAGGAGGCTTGGCAGTTTGTGCAGCCGAAATGTGCATTGGCGGACGCCTGGGCATGCACCTAACCCTCGAAACCAGTTCCCAGCAATCCAGCCGCAACTTGTTCGGCGAGACAAACGGTTGTTTACTGGTTGAAATCGCTCCTACCGATGTTCAAGCCTTTAATGATATTTTCGCTGAGTTACCTGTCAAAAAAGTTGGTCAGGTAACAACAGACTCATTGTTGAAATTCAATCAGCTCACCATCCCGGTCGCGGATCTTGTTGTCGCTTGGAACACTGTGCCCTAACCTTGAATTATTTTTGTAAACTGTTATGAAACCCAAAGTCCTCATTCTGCAAGCCCGTGGAACCAATCGTGATTACGATGTTGCCGAGGCACTCGCCCTCGCTGGTGCAAATCCGATAGGTTTGCCGTTCAACGATTTGCAGGCTCGCAAAGCCAATTGGGATGACTTTCAGATGCTTATCATCCCAGGTGGATTCTCCTACGCTGATGCGCTTGGCGCGGGGAGACTGCTTGCCTTAGACCTGGAATCCTATTTCGCAGATGAGATCGCTGCATTTGTAGCCTCTGGAAAACCAGTGATTGGCATATGCAACGGCTTTCAAGCCCTGGTAAAAGCAGGGGTTTTACCGGGGAATGCTTCCGCGCAAAGGAAGAGTAAGAGTGATGGCACCACCCTGACCTTCAATGCCCGTGGATGCTTTGAATGCCGTTGGGTAAATTTGATGCCGATTTCACAAACCTGCATCTGGACACAGGCTTTGAATGAACGCATCACGTGCCCTATAGCACATGGCGAAGGAAATTTTCAAGCCAGTCATCAATCCCTGCTCGACAATCTATCTACGAACGATCAAATTGCCCTGACTTATATTAATTCTGATGGCACGCCACCTAAAGGTGAATACCCCGCTAACCCAAATGGTTCAGAATTGGATATAGCCGGGATTTGCAACCCAGCAGGCAATGTGCTGGGATTGATGCCGCACCCGGAAAATCACATCCATTCGTACCAGCACCCACGCTGGACACGTGGCGAATCGGCGGGGAGCGGGTTAGTATTATTTGAGAGTGGTGTAAAGTATGCAGCCAATTTATAAACAATTCTTGGCGGATTCTTAAATTCACTACAACGAGGTGAAAATGATTTCACATGAAAGACTGATCGAATTGTTACCCGATGCCTTTGGTGAATCCGATCTGCCACTAGATGGGAAAGCAAATGGAAAAGTACGGGAGTGGTACTCGTTGCCGGAGGGTAGACGGTTGATCGTTACAACCGATCGACTTTCTGCTTTTGACCGTATTCTGGCTCGCGTACCATATAAGGGGCAGGTGTTGAACCAGCTCTCAGCATGGTGGTTTGAGCAAATGCAAGATATCATCCCAAATCATTTGGTTTCCATCCCTGATCCAAACGCTGCGGTGGTGACGGAAGTTGAGCCATTGCTGGTGGAGGTGATTGTAAGAGGCTATATCTCCGGAGTGACCTCTACAGCCTTATGGTATCGCTATTCCCTTGGCGAGCGTGAAATTTATGGTTATCAATTCCCTGATGGGCTGCGTAAAAATCAAGGCCTGCCTGAACCGATCATCACACCAACGACAAAAGGCGTTGCAGGGGCACATGATGAACGCCTGACTTGCGCCGAAGTAGTTTCGAAGGACATCCTTGATGAGAAGACCTGGGAACAAGTACAGTCCGCGGCACTGGCTGTGTTCAAACGGGGGCAGCAGGTTGCACAGCAGGCCGGGCTCATATTGGTGGATACAAAATATGAATTTGGGCGCGCACCAGATGGGAGCGTGCTGCTGATTGATGAAGTTCATACACCTGACTCTTCTCGATTTTGGAAAGCTGACACATACGAAAGTCGTTTTGCCAGCGGTCAAGAGCCGGAGAATTTTGATAAGGAATTTGTACGCATGGCCTATGCCAAGCAAGGTTATCGTGGGGATGGTGATATACCCACGGTACCAGATTCTCTTTGGGTTAGCGCAAGCGAAAGATATATCACCATTTATGAAATGTTGACAGGCGAAACATTTGTGCCTGGGAATTATCCGGTTGAAACACGCTTTACTGAGAATTTGCGCAAAGCAGCGATCATATAGGTACGAAATTATGAAACCCCTCATTATCATTCTCATGGGCTCCAAGGCAGATATTGAACATTGCCAGAAAATCGCTGAATCATGCAAGGGATTCGGTATCGAAACTGTGATGCGCATCGGCTCTGCTCACAAGACGGCTGAACATGCATTGGAGATCTTAAATCAATACGAAGCCGATCCTCGTCCGAAGGTCTACATCACCGTGGCAGGGCGCAGCAATGCCTTGAGTGGTTTCACGGATGGTGCCGTCAATTCGCCGGTGATAGCCTGTCCGCCTCCTTCAATTGCTTTTGGCGGGGGGGATATCTATTCCTCACTACGAATGCCCTCGGGAGTTGCCCCGGCCCTGGTGCTGGAACCATCCAATGCCGCGCTGTTAGCGGCAAAAATTCTCGGCTTGGCAGATGATGATGTACGTGAGGCAGTTGCCAAGTCCAAGGAACGAACCGGAGAAAAAATCATTCAGGACGATCAGTCTATCCAATGAGCTTCTCGTACGATGATCATCCTCGCGAAGAATGCGGCATCATTGGTGTTTTCGCCCCCAATGAAGATGTTGCCCGCATGGCATTCTTTGGGCTGTTTGCGCTCCAACATCGTGGACAGGAAGCAGCCGGTATCGCAGTTGCCGATGGACAGGTAATGTCCATACACAAAGAGGTCGGCTTGATCTCGCAAATCTTTCGGCCACAAACACTTGACCGGCTTCAGGGGCACTATGCCATTGGGCATACGCGATATTCAACGACTGGTTCGTCCCTGGCTCGCAATGCTCAACCGTTCATGATCGAGACCATGCACGGGCCTCTAGCTTTAGCGCACAATGGTAATTTGGTTAATTCGGCTGAACTACGCCAAAAATTACTTGAAGAGGGTGTGGGGCTTTCGTCATCTTCAGATACCGAAGTTATGACCATGATGCTAGCCCGCTCTAAGGGGAAAAACTGGAACGAGCGCATTCAGAACTGTATGAAAGAATGGTGCGGCGCGTATTCGTTTGTTGTTTTAACCCAGAACTGTGTCTTTGTAGGGAGAGATGCTTGGGGCTTCCGTCCATTAAACATTGGGCTACTCCCACACGGTGGTTTTGCTGCCGCATCTGAAACTGGTGCGCTCCAGACCTTAGGGTGCGAGGCAGTTAGAGAAGTAAAACATGGCGAAATCGTGGTTCTATCCGAGAACGCATTGGTTGTGCATCAGGCACTAGAACCGGTTAAACCAGCCGCACGCTGTGTTTTTGAGTTCATCTACTTCGCGCGCCCTGACCATGTCTGGGACGGGCAATCCGTACATCATGTACGTCAGCGACTCGGCGAAGAACTTGCCAAGGAGACAGATGCGGAAGCTGATGTCATTGTTCCTGTACCAGATTCATCCATTCCTGCCGCAATCGGCTTCTCTCGCTCGACGGGCATCCCCTTCAATGATGGCTTTATAAAAAACCGCTATATTGGTCGCACATTCATTGAGCCAACCGATTCGCTCCGCAGACAAGGGATTGCCTTGAAATTCAACGTCATCAATGAAAATGTGTTGAACAAAAGGGTCGTTATGATTGATGATAGTATCGTACGCGGCAACACCATGGGACCAATGATCAAGTTGCTACGTAACGCTGGAGCTCGAGAAGTGCACGTTGCAATTACTTGTCCACCAATCGCCCATCCCTGTTTCATGGGGGTGGATATGGGATTTTGCGATGATCTGATTGCCTACAATCGAAGTATCGACGAAATCAGGGCCCATATCCAAGCGGATTCATTATCATATCTCTCTCTCGATAGGATGATGCGGGCAGTAGGTCGTTCGGAGGGTTATTGTCAGGCCTGCTTTACGGGCAACTACCCAATCAGCGTAGATGAGATGTGCGTGAAAACTGGTTTTGAGCGATGCACTAAATAATTATTCACGAGGGATAAGGGACAGCTATGAAAATTCTTATCATTGGCTCTGGTGGGCGAGAACATGCGATCGCATGGAAAGTGGCACAGTCCCCAAAATTAACCCAGCTTTATGCCTTGCCGGGTAACCCAGGCATTGCGCAACTGGGGGAGAACGTCGAAGATATTTATGTAGAGAATCACGACGCAATTATCCAATTTTGCAAGGGTAAACAAATCTCCTTGGTTATCGTCGGCCCTGAAGTACCGTTAGCTAATGGGATTACTGATGCGCTCAGTAATGCCGACATCCGTTGTTTTGGGCCTAGTAAAGCAGCGGCACAGATTGAAGCCTCAAAAGTGTTTTCTAAGAATTTCATGGCGCGGCATGGCATTCCTACAGCCCGTTATGCCACCTTCACCAAACTATCTGACGGGCTGAAGCATCTAGACAAACTGGATTATCCGGTTGTGATCAAAGCCTCCGGGTTGGCAGCCGGGAAAGGGGTTATTTTGCCGGAAACAACAGAAGAAGCAAAATCTGTCTTGACAGATATCATGGTAAATGGGGCCTTCGGTGAAGCCGGAAGTGAAGTAGTTATCGAAGAACGCATAAGCGGCCCAGAAGTTACTTTGATGGCCTTTACAGATGGGGAATTAATTGTTCCGATGGTCTCCTCGCAGGATCACAAACGCCTACTGGACGGTGACCAAGGACCTAACACCGGTGGGATGGGCACATATGCGCCTGCGCCGATTTTCACCACAGACTTGCTCGAAGAAGCGCTCACTACCGTTTTAGAACCAGCAGTGAGTGGATTGCGCCAGGAAGGCTCTCCGTTTGTCGGCGTTCTCTACGCTGGGTTGATGCTCACTCCAGATGGAATCCGAGCACTGGAGTTCAACTGTCGCTTTGGTGACCCGGAAACGCAGGTAGTGCTTCCGCTCCTTGAAACGGATCTGGTCGAGATTGCCGAAGCCTGCGTAAATGGCCGCCTCGCAAATGTGGATATCCATTGGAAGAATGAGGCCTCCGTTTGTGTTGTGCTGGCAAGCAAAGGCTACCCAGATAAACCTGAAAAAGGTAAATCGGTTTCCTTTGGTGAGTTGCCAAATAACATGATCTGCTTCCATGCTGGAACGAAAGCCAATGGGAAACAAATCATCACATCTGGCGGGCGAGTTTTCGGTTTGACTGCCTGGGCTGGGGATGTCGAGGCTGCCGTCAATCAAGTTTATGCCAATGTGGGCAAAATCACCTTCGAAGGGGTGCAATACCGCAAAGATATTGCCCATCGCGCTCTAAAACGTTCATCCTATGCCAACTCGGGAGTATCCATCGATGCCGGTAATCGGGCTGTGGAGTTAATGAAGACTGCCGTACAGACTACGCATAACGATTCTGTACTTGCGGGAATTGGTTCATTTGGCGGATTATTTGATGCCTCAGTTCTGAAACAGATGGATAATCCTGTGCTGGTTGCCTCTACCGACGGCGTCGGGACGAAGGTCAAACTTGCTGCCGCTTGTGGGCGCTATCGCGGCATCGGGCATGACATTGTTAACCATTGCATCAATGATATCCTCGTACAGGGTGCGCGTCCTTTATTTTTCTTGGACTATTTCGCCACTTCGATACTGGATCCGGAACAAACCGCCGAGGTGGTGACTGGAATCGCTGAAGCTTGCCAGGATGCCGGAATGGCATTACTCGGTGGGGAAACAGCAGAAATGCCAGGGGTATATGTACCAAATGAATTCGATGTTGCCGGCACAATAATTGGTGCACTGGAGCGAGAGCAAATCCTACCACGAATCTCTGAACTCAAAGCTGGAGACTTGCTTATCGGGTTTCAATCATCTGGTCCGCACACCAATGGTTATTCGCTCATCCGCAAAGTCTTTGCTGATATTCCGCTCGAAACAGAATTTCCGGAATTGGGCCTCCCGCTTGCGGATGTAGTACTGGCCCCACATCGCTCCTATCTCAAATTGATTTCTCCTAATTTGTTTCAAATCAAAGCACTGGCTCACTTGACTGGAGGGGGGTTTATCGAAAATATTCCTCGTATCCTTCCAGATGATCTAGGTGCAGTCGTAAATTTGGGATCCTGGAATATCCCCCCATTCTGGAGATTATTGCAGGATAAAGGCAACATCGCAACTGAAGAAATGTATCGGGTCTTCAATATGGGAATCGGAATGGTTGCCATTGTGGATAAAGACATTGTTGCCAAATTACAAGAAAAAATTTCCGAAGAAACCTTTGTTATTGGCAAATTGGTAAAAGGTGAGCGTAAGATCACATTGAACTAATGTTGTAAGTTATTCTTGCGTTATATAAATTATCTGAGTAATCGAAGGAAAGGAATTCCCCTTGTCATCATCTCTCTCACTCCGGTATGGAACAAATCCTCAACAATCTCCTGCTCAGGTTTTCATGAAAAATGGCACTGATCTACCAATCACTGTGTTAGGTGGTGCACCAGGGTATATCAACCTGCTCGATGCGATGAACGCCTGGCAACTTGTCCGCGAGTTGAAGCAGGCTACTGAGCTCCCTGCAGCGACCTCTTTTAAACACGTCAGCCCATCCGGTGCAGCGGTAGCTACCCCGCTCACAGATGTCCTCAAGAAAATCTACTTTGTTGAAGACCTCGAGCTTTCACCTCTCGCTGAAGCCTACGCACGCGCCCGTGGTGTCGATCGCATGTCTTCTTTTGGTGACTTCATTGCGCTATCCGATCCTGTTGATATCCCAACTGCCAGGGTGATTGTACGTGAAGTATCCGATGGCGTCATTGCACCCGCTTATAAGCCCGACGTACTTGAAATCCTAAAAGCCAAAAAAGGTGGCAAGTATACTGTTATCCAAGTTGATCCGGATTTCGAGCCTGAGTTGGCTGAAACCCGTGAGGTCTTCGGGCTTTCTTTTGAGCAACGACGCCATGATCGTTCCATAACACCGGATGATTTTGCCAACCTAGTCACTGAGAATAAAGATTTACCGCCCGAAGCTATCCGTGATATGACTGTCGCCTGGATTACGCTCAAGTACACGCAGTCCAATTCGGTCTGCTACGTCAAAGACGGGCAAACCATCGGTGTGGGCGCTGGGCAACAATCACGTGTCCATTGCGCACGCCTGGCTGGAGGAAAGGCAGACCTTTGGTATCTTCGTCAGCATCCTCGTGTGCTCGATTTGCCTTTCGTGCCCGGAATTAAACGCCTTGATCGCGACAATGCCATCGATCAGTTTTTACAACCTGGCGTTACCGAGGCTGAAAAAGCCAACTGGAAAAACATTTTCACCGGCCCACCAACACAACTGAGCAGTCAGGAACGCAGAACTTGGCTCGATAGTCTCAGCGGTGTCACGCTCGGCTCTGATGCTTTCTTCCCCTTTCGTGATAGCATCGACCGCGCCGCTCAAACCGGCGTGCGCTATGTACTGCAACCCGGTGGCTCTACCCGTGACGAAGATGTGATCGCAGCCTGCAACGAATACGGCATGACGATGGTCTTTTCAGGTGTGCGCCTGTTTCATCATTAATTGCAGCTGTCATTGCATGTCGCGATGCAGCGAAGCAATCTTCGTTTTTAATGGAAATCGTCAAGATGCTACGATGCTCGCGATGATATAAAGGATTGAATTATGGTTGCAAAAATCGTTGTCCTCATCTCTGGAACTGGCACAAATTTACAAGCCATCCTGAATGCCTGCAAAGTGAATGAACTACCCGCTTCTGTTGTAGCCGTAATCTCAAACAAATCCGCAGCCTATGGGCTGACCCGTGCCAAAAGCGCGGGAGTACCTGCTACCTACTATCCCAAATCAGCTAACGAGACTCGCCGTGAATATGATTCGCGCCTGGCTGACGAAGTTGCCAGCTATCAACCGGATATCGTGGTTCTGGCTGGCTGGATGCGCCTGCTCACCACCGCCTTCCTCGATCGCTTCTCCAATCGGGTCATCAACCTGCACCCTGCTTTACCCGGCATGTTCCCTGGCACGCACGCGATCGAGCGCGCATACGAAGCCTGGCAGCAAGGCCAGATTGACCGCACTGGGATCATGGTTCACCTGGTCCCAGATGAAGGCGTGGATGATGGTCCAGTACTTGCTACACGGGAAATTATTTTCCAACCCGATGAACCCTTCGATAAATTCGAATCGCGTGTCCATATTCTTGAACACCAGCTACTCGTGGAAACGTTAAAATCTTTTATCAACACTCAATATTTTTAACTTAGGAGTATTCATGCCTACTGCAATCCTTTCTGTGTATGACAAATCCGGCTTGGTGGAATTTGCCCAAGGTCTTGCCGATCTCGGCTGGACACTGCTTGCATCCGGCGGGACGGCAAAGCTGTTGCGCGAAAACGGATTATCTGTCACTGAAGTGGCAGATTACACTCAGTCGCCAGAGATTCTCGGGGGGCGGGTTAAGACTTTGCACCCGGCCATCCACGGCGGGCTGCTTGCTCGTGCTACAGGTGCCGATCACCAACAATTATTAGATCTGGGTTGGGATTATATTGATATTGTTGCCGTCAATCTCTATCCGTTCGAAGAGACCATCGCAAAACCAAATGTCAGCTACACCAAAGTGATCGAAAACATTGATATTGGTGGTGTGGCCCTCATTCGCGCCGCGGCAAAAAACCACGAACGTGTGTCCCTGGTTTGTGATCCAGCTGATTACGAAGCGGTCTTAGACGAACTCCGGGGAGGCGGCATCTCCCCTGAAACTCGGGCCAAACTTTCAGTTAAGGGCTTTGCCCACACCATGCAATATGATACGACCATTCACGCTTATTTGAGCAAACAGATCTGAGATAGGAGCTATAAATGAACGAAGATCTTTTCGAAGCAAATGACGCACTGACGTTCGATGATGTGCTGATTGTGCCCGGCTATACCGAAGTGTTACCAAATGAAACGGATGTGAGCGTTCAGTTGACTCCGGAAATTCGCCTGAATATTCCGCTGCTATCTGCGGCAATGGATACTGTTACGGAGGCAAGGTTGGCAATTGCATTGGCACGTGAGGGTGGCATGGGGATTATCCACCGCAATCTGTCACCGGAAGACCAGGCCGCTGAAGTGGAAAAGGTCAAACGCTCGCAATCAGGCATGATCGTAGAACCGATCAGCTTGCCACCCGACTCACCGCTTAGTAAAGCCGAAAAGATCATGTCCACCTATCATATTAGTGGTGTGCCGGTAACAAATCCAGATGGGAAATTGGTTGGTATCCTGACCAACCGCGATATCCGCTTTGTAGAGGCAGGTGATTATGACCTCCCTGTCAGCCAGTTCATGACCACTGAACAGTTAATCACTGCCCCGGTGGGTATTGATCCAACCGAAGCCAAAGACATCTTGCAAGAACACCGCATCGAGAAATTACCGTTGGTAGATGAAGATGGCATGTTAAAGGGCTTGATTACCGTCAAAGATATTCAAAAAGCACGTGACTTCCCTCTTGCAGCCACCGATTCCCAAAGACGCTTACTGGTTGGGGCTGCTGTAGGTGTAGGAGCTGATCTGGAAATCCGTGTTGAGTTAATGAGTAAAGTCGGGGTAGATGTTGTTGCCATTGATACTGCACACGGTCATTCCAAAGGGGTTATCGAAGCCATTCGTCGTATCAAGAGCGCCTGGCCCGATTTACCGATCATCGCCGGGAATGTGGTCACTGCTGAGGGCACAGAAGCACTTATCAAGGCCGGGGTGGATGCGGTAAAAGTCGGAGTTGGAGCCGGATCCATTTGTACAACCCGTGTCATTTCCGGGGCTGGAATGCCACAGGTCACAGCCATTCACGATTGTGCCCTCTCAGCAAGGAAACATGGCATCCCCATGATCGCCGATGGCGGAATCAAATTCAGCGGAGATATCGTCAAAGCCATTGTTGCAGGCGCCGATGCGGTCATGTTGGGCAGTCTGCTGGCCGGCTTGGAAGAATCCCCGGGTGAAGTAGTACTTTACGAGGGACGCCACTTCAAAGAGTATCGTGGTATGGGAAGCCTGGACGCCATGAAAGGTTACGGCAAGGATCGTTATGGCTCAGGACAAGGTAAAAGTGGAAAACTTGTCCCCGAAGGTATCGAAGGGCGGATACCATACAAAGGGCATCTCAACGAATATGTCTATCAATTGGTTGGTGGCCTGCGCTCAGGTATGGGTTACGCTGGAGCAGCCTCGCTTGAAGATTTGCGAACAAAAACCAGGATGGCGCGAATTACGAATGCCGGATTGATCGAAAGCCATCCCCACGATGTTATTATTACCAAGGAAGCGCCGAACTATCAACTCGGCCAGAATTAATAGATGTCTGCGGAGATTCCATACATAATGACTGACAATCGCCTTCATGCTCTCTCATCAGTAGATGGGCGTTATCTGAATGCAACTTCACCCCTGCGGGATTATTTCTCCGAATTTGCATTTTTACGCGATCGGGTGCGCATCGAACTGGACTATCTGTCTGCACTTTCCAAAACCGATTTGATTCCGTCTTTGAGCAAATCCGATACTCGCTTGCTTGATGAAATCTCTGCCAACTTCAGCGAAGCGGACGCCGAAACCATCCAGGCCTTCGAGCGCGAGACCCGTCATGATGTCAAGGCCATTGAATACTTTTTGCGTGAGAAACTCCCTGCCGAATTAGTGCCCTGGCTGCACTTTGGCCTGACGTCGGAGGATGTCAATAACATTGCCCAGGTGCTAGCCTTGCGTGATTCGCGTGATGCGGTCTTGCTGTCTGCATTAAATAAGCTGCTCAATGAAATGAGGGAATTTGCCATCCGCTACCGATCCCAGCCTATGCTGGCCCGCACCCACGGGCAACCCGCCGTCCCAACTACGCTGGGGAAGGAATTTGCCATCTATTTGGCGCGTTTAATAGAAGCCCATAAACAGATCAGCTCTCACCGTTTCGAAGCCAAGCTGACAGGTGCAGTCGGTAACTTAAACGCACTACAAGCCGCTGCCCCTCAGGTTGATTGGCTTTCATTCAGCCAGGAATTTCTCCAGGGTTATGATCTTGAACCGAACCTGGTTACCAACCAGATCCTGCCCTACGACAACTGGGTGCGTTATTTCGATGCGCTCCGATTGGCAAATTCCATCTTGATTGATTTCGCTCAGGATGTGTGGCGATATATTAGCGACGGTTACCTTAAACAGGCTGTGCTCGAAGGTGAGGTTGGTTCTTCGACCATGCCGCAAAAGGTAAATCCAATTGACTTTGAAAATGCTGAAGGGAATCTTGGTATCGCGAATGCCTTATTTGCTCATTACGCTCAAAAATTAACTGTCTCGCGTTTGCAACGGGACCTGTCTGATTCAACCGTGCGGCGCACATTTGGAATGGCTTTAGGCCATACACTATTGGCATGGAACAACCTTCTCCGCGGTATGGGCCGCATCGCCGCAAATGAAGAAAAACTTAGTGCAGATTTGGAAGCTCACTGGGAGGTCATCAGCGAAGGGGCGCAAACTATCTTGCGTGCTGCAGGTCGTAATGACGCCTACGAAGCACTTAAACAGGGGACCCGGGGTCAAATTCTAACGGAGGGGGATTACAAATCCTGGATTGAGGCGATTGAGATCAGCGAAAAGGTCCGTTCCCGCCTGATGGCTTTAACACCGAAAACATATATCGGTTTGGCAATCCAATTGGTTGATCGTGTAACACAATCGAAATAGAGCCATTTTCCACCTTCGAGTATTAAGGAAAAATATCAATTAGGGCTCGCAAGCCTAACATGTAAGACTGCCAGCCAAATCCAACAATTTTTCCTTTTGATACCCCCGATATCAGCGACTTATGCCGAAATTCCTCGCGGGCATAGACATTTGAAATATGCACTTCTACTACAGGTATGCCGATCGCAGACACAGCATCTCGTAACGCTACCGATGTGTGAGTGTAGCCTCCAGGATTGAAAATCACTCCCTTGGCCCATATGCCTGCGTCTTGCAAAGCATCTATTAACTCACCCTCATGGTTGGATTGTTGACAAGTCACTTCCGCGCCCAGTATACGACCCTGCTCGATCAAACGTGCATTGATTTCTTCAATTGTCATTGAACCATATATCTCCGGCTCACGCTCGCCTAACAAGTTCAGGTTGGGGCCATGCAAAACCAAGATTTTCATTTCAATTCCTCGAAAACTGTCTTCAAATCTTTCACCTCAACTCCGACCTCAACCTCACCAATTTTCACCGGCAAAGTAAAGCGGACAACCCCATCTGCTTTCTTCTTATCCATTTTCATAGCCTGGATGAGTTCATCACGTGAAAATTCATCAGATATATCAACCGGTAAGCCCAGCCCCTTTAGTGTTTTTATCAACGCTTCGGATAAGCCAGATTTTGCCACTTTTAATCGTTCTGCCAGTTTAGCTTCGGCCGCCATCCCGATAGAAACGGCTTCTCCGTGTAACAAGGTAAACCCGCTGACAAGTTCCACCGCATGCCCAATGGTATGCCCGAAATTCAGCGCCGCCCGTTTGCCTTGCTCGTAGGGATCTTCTTCGATCACCCTCACTTTGACAGCCATACCTCGTCGCACTACCTCTGGTAAATGGGAGTTTAATTCATCCCAACCTTGAGCACAAAGATCAAACAAATCCCGATCTGCAATAACACCGTGCTTGACTACTTCTGCCAGTCCAGCCCGCAATTCCCGCTCTGGCAATGTTATTAGCGTTTCAGTGTCAGCCAGAACCAATCTTGGCGGATGGAACGCACCGATCAAGTTTTTACCTTCTGGTAAATCGAATCCTGTTTTGCCACCCAGGCTGGCATCAACCATCGCTAATAGTGTGGTTGGTAGGGCAACCCATTGGCAACCACGCATGAATGTAGAGGCTGCAAAACCGGTCAAATCACCTACCACGCCTCCACCCAATGCAATGATAGTACTGCTACGGTCAAGCCCCCCTTCAAGGCAATTGTGCCAAATCATCGACACTGTCTCAAGTGTTTTATATTTTTCCCCAGCTTTGATAACCAGTTTGTTGGCTGTATATCCAGCTGATTTCAAGGAATCGATCACTCGTTCTCCGTACAATGGAGCCACATTTGTGTCGCTCACCACCAATACGGGGCCATCCAATCTACGCGAACGGAGCATCTCACCAAATTGGTGCAACCCGCCATCCTTGACAACTACATCATAGCCCCGACCCATGCCCCTTAGGTGATAGCGCCCCAACAGTCGTTGAATGTTGCTAACTACTAGGTGCGGCGGTTGGAAAGCATTAGAACACAGATCAAACGATTCGTAATGAGCTTGCCTATTTTCCAGCATTGTAGCCAGTTTAGTACTTAGGTCACCAGCTAACAAAGGTCTTTCATGCCTATCATGCGAGAGCCGCGTCTCAAGTGTGCGTAAATCCAATTTTAAGAATATTACTTTCCCCGACTTTTCAACAAGTTCACGGTTCTCATCGCGTAATAATGTGCCCCCTCCCAAAGCAACAACTTTTTCAACGCCATTTACCGTATTTTGCAATACATTGGCTTCCGCATCCCGAAATACATTTTCACCCTGGTTTGCCATAATCTCAATAATCGTTGTTCCAAGCTTTATTTCAATCTCAGAATCTAAATCCAAGAAAGGTAAGTTGAGGGTTTGGGCTAAATATTTCCCAACCGTAGATTTTCCACTACCTGAGGGACCATATAGAAAGATGGACATCTTCACTCCCACCAGGCTTGTGATTGATTATTCATTCGCAAATCTTCGAGCCGCAATTGCCGCAACATTTCAAAGCGGGGTTTCATTTCAACCAGGGAGTCACCGCCCAATTTCTCAATCAGCGCATCTGCCAACACAAAGGCAGTCATGGCCTCGAGAATGGGTATTGCTCGGGGCACAGGGCAAAAATCAGAGCGCTCATATATGGTTGGAGTTTCTTTTCCGCTGGCAAGATCAACCGTTTGTTGGGGAGTGAGAGTAGTTGCGATTGGTTTCATGGCCACCCGAATAATGATCGGTTGCCCGTTAGAAATACCACCTTCGATGCCACCTGCACGATTTGTCGGCCGGGTTAACCTATCTCCATCAAGTTTGATAGCATCATGCGCCCGAGTTCCGGGTAAATTAGTATTCTCGAATGCGGTACCAATTTCAACACCCTTCATTGCCTGCACGCTCAATATAGCTTTCGCTAACCGTGCTTCGAGGCGACTGTCCCATTGCTGGAAAGAACCAAGCCCGACCGGCACATGCAGTGCGACAATTTCAATGATGCCACCGAGTGTATCTTTCCCGTGGATGGTTTCCTCTATGTGTGCCCGCATCTTTTCAGTTGCAACTGGATCTGGGCAACGGACATCATTCTCCTCTGCCGCCTCGAATCGAGCCTGGTAACTGCTGCTCTCAAATTCAGATATCACCTCACCGACAACAAGTACATACCCGCCAATCATGATTCCGAACTGCGATAAAAAGTGCTTACAAACCGCGCCTATCGCCACGCGCATGGTAGTCTCACGTGCCGAAGCGCGCTCCAACGATGGACGCAGGTCGCTGTAACCATATTTGACAGCACCTGTTAAATCAGCATGCCCAGGACGTGGCGCTGTCATCGGATCAATGGCTTTGCCCTGCCATTTGGCGTGATCGGAATTTTCAACTAACATCGCGATGGGTGCACCGGTCGTCGCGCCTGTCATTACGCCTCCCAAAATACGGACGACATCTTGCTCGATCTTCATTCGTCCGCCAGAACCATAACCCTTTTGACGGCGAGCAAGTTCGTGATCGATGATTGAGGTGCTTATGGGTAGACCTGCTGGTATGCCGTCAAGAATCGCTGTCAATGCGGGACCATGCGACTCACCAGCGGTTAAAAAACGTAAACTCATGCAGCCTCCACTACAGAAAATAATGGTTCTCTAGGGACATTGCACCCTGTCCACAATTCAAATGACAACGCGGCTTGTTCGACCAGCATACCCAGCCCTGAAATCGCCTGCAACCCTGCTTCACGTGCATCCTGGACAAGTTTTGTCTCACGCGGATTGTAGACCAGATCATAAACTATTGCTCGCTTTGGGAAAGATAGCCCTGTAGGCCAGGGAGATTCATGAATATTTGGCGCCATACCCACTGGTGTTGTGTTTACAATGAGATGAAGGGAAGTAAGAAGTGATTGGATAGCCGAACGGTGAAAATCAATACGAGATAGTTGGGAACCAAAAATAGAAAGATGCTCAATTAACTCTAGTATCTGTTCAGGGCGTCGGGAAGCAATGGCAACGTTCCACCCGTCATTTACGAGTGCGTAGGCTATTGCCCGCGCCGATCCGCCGGCACCAAGTACCAATGCGTTTTTCGTCACTCCGTGTGTTGGTTGATTAGCTGCAAGAATTTTATGCAAATCAAAGAGAAACCCAGGAACATCGGTATTATCCCCAATCAATATCCCATTTTTCATAAAAATTGTATTCACTGCATCGATAGCCTGCACAGTTGGAGAAAGTTCATCAAGCAGTGGAATGACTTTTCGTTTGTAGGGAATAGTAACGTTTAGTCCAATGATTTCACCTTTACAACCACGTGCAAGAAGAGCCTTCAAGGCTACTTGGTTATCAGGATTTATTGAAAATAATGAATAGTCACCTTCCAATTCACATAGGTATAACGCGGCATTATGGATAATCGGTGAGAGGCTGTGACCAAGAGGATAGCCAATTAGGCCTAAGTGAATCACTGTAAAGATTCCAATTCGTTGAAATAGCTCGGGAAGGTTTTAGCGACACAACTGGGATTTTCAATGGAAATCCTAGGTACCCGCAAGCCAATCAACGAAAAAGCCATCGCCATGCGGTGGTCATTGTAAGTTTTGATCGTTGTTGGTTGAATCTTGTCGCATGGGTATATAGTCATACCATCTTCATGTTCCTCTACATGCACTCCCAGACGAGATAGTTGATTACAGATAGCTGATACGCGATCTGTCTCTTTTACGCGAGAGGATGAAATTCCGCGAATTCGAGTCGGTGTGGAAGCGAAAGGTGCGATCACCCCCAAAGTTAAAGCCGTATCTGAGATATCGCGCATATTTATATCTACACCGCGCAATTCATTGACTGCGATGACCTCAATCGAGTTGCCATTCTCGTTAACCACGCATCCCATTTTCGCCAGTACATCCAAAAAGGCGATATCTCCTTGCCATGAAGAACGGCTTATGTTTTCCACTTGCACCCTGCCACCACAAAGCGCAGGGGCGGCGAAAAAGTATGAGGCTGCAGAAGCATCTGATTCAACTTGGAAATCAGAAACAGGAGAATAAGAACCTGGTGTGATATTAAAGCGCTTGTAGCCATCACGTATCACATTAATACCAAATTTTTTCATTATCGCTAGCGTCATATCCACATAGGGTTTGGAATTGAGTTCGGTGCTGACTTCAATTTCTACTGGAGATTGGGCAAATGGAGCAATCATCAGCACAGCCGATAAATATTGAGAAGAAACATTTCCAGTGATTTTTGCCTTACCTCCAGGGAGACCCGCAGCAATGATTTTGATAGGTGGACAAACTGATGCCCCCTGATTATTTACTGCCGTTATCTTGGCTCCTAACTGTTTGAGCGCAGTCACCAAATCCCCAATTGGACGTTCTCGCATACGAGCATCACCATCCAAATAAAAGTCTCCTTCACCAATGGTGAGGAAAGCCGAAAGGAAACGAGCTGCGGTGCCTGCATTACCGATGAAAAGTTCAGCAGCATGGGCGGGGATATGCCCACCAAGGCCGGTAACGACTATTTCACATATTTTCTCATCCATGGAAATATTGAAACCGAGAGTTTGCAAAGCATTGGAAAAGTAATAAGAATCGTCAGAAAAGAGCGCATTTTGTAGACGGGTTTTTCCATCTGCGAGTGCGGAAATTAGTATTGCCCGGTTAGTCAATGACTTGGAGCCAGGTACTCTAACCTTAGCATTGAGGGGTTGCTTGATAGGTTTAATAGGCTTAATCTGCATAAAAATAATTAATTGATAATGGTGTGGTGCTGCGATTGAGCTAAAGTGAAAATCGATTCTAGAGTCGGATCGTCTTTGGATGCGAGCGCTGTTTCAATTTCCGCAAGTTGTTGTTGGTATGATTTTATAGCTTTCAAGATATATTCACGATTTGACTGAATCACTCCCAACATCATGGATGAAGGCGTAGTAGCGAGTCGGCTGACAGATCGGAAGCCAGATCCAATTAAATCGACAGCTTCATTAGGGACGGTCAGGACGAGCGCAGATGAGACGATGAATGGAAGGTGGCTTACAAAGGCCAAGGTGTTATCATGTTCAGGTGCATCCATAAACAACGCAACTGCTCCAATTGCACAAACAAGTTGTTCTGCGGCAGAAAGTGCACGTGAAGTGGTACGTGGCAGCAGAGAGAATACGAAAGGAGCATTTTTATATAATGTATTGTCGGCGTTTATTATTGATAGCTTTTCCTTGCCACAAATGGGGTGTCCTCCGAGAACTTCGAAGCGTTCGGGCAAGGCATCCATAGCAGATAAGATTTTTGATTTTGTCGATCCAAGATCAAGCACAATGCAAGGGTTCTGCGTCAGCGAAGGCAAGCTATGGATATAGTGCAATATTGTTGAGACTGGTGTAGCCAAGATAATGACATCAGCTTGAGGTAGGAGTTTAGCGGGGTTAGTATCGGCCTCGTCGACAAACTTTTTTTCGAGAGCAAGCTCAAGCGTGGCAGGATGCGAGTCGATCCCGTACAGTGCAGCACATTTTCCTTTAAGTGCCAGTGCGAGCGATCCGCCCATCAAACCTAACCCTATGATTGCAATTCGCGCATCTTGTAATTTAAAATCAGCCTCCATTTGGCTACCATCCAGCCACAACTGGGTTTTTGATGGGGGCGATGCGGCGTCCCATCGCTTCAGCTATGGCTTTCACATGCTTGACCATCTCTGCGAAATTTTCTGGTTTGAGAGATTGATCGCCATCAGAAACTGCATGCGCGGGATCAGGATGAACTTCAACGATAATCCCGTCCGCGCCCGCAGCGATTGCTGCTCGGGCGATTGCAGTTACATAATCATCATGACCTGTAGAGTGTGATGGATCCAAAATAACCGGAAGGTGTGAGAGTTTTTTGAGAACAGGAACTGCGTTTATATCAGTCGTGTTGCGAGTAGCTTTTTCAAAAGTGCGGATCCCACGCTCGCATAACATAACCTGCTTATTGCCCCCCGCGAGAATGTATTCGGCAGACATGAGCAATTCTTCAATAGTTGCAGATAAACCGCGTTTAAGCAAAACGCTTTTGCGCGTTTCGCCAATTGCACGCAAGAGGTTAAAGTTCTGCATGTTTCGGGCTCCTACTTGAAGAACGTCCACGTAACCAAGTATCAAATCCAGTTGAGTTTGTGACATGATCTCAACGACAATTGGCATGCCTGTTTGTTCACGCGCTTCAGCAAGATATTCAAGACCTTTCTCACCAAGTCCTTGAAACGAATATGGTGATGTGCGCGGTTTGAACACGCCACCTCTTAAGGCATTGGCTCCCGCTTCACGGACAGCATGCGCTGTTTCTAGAATCTGAGAACGTGACTCGACTGAACAAGGTCCTGCAATTACAACAATGTCATTGCCGCCAACTTGAAAACCATCGATCGGAAAGATGGAGTTTTCAGATTGTACCTGGCGCGAGCCCAGCTTGAACGGCTGAGAAATGTGTTCAACACTCTCAACTCCATCCATATCTACGAACAAATCTACCGCCTGAGACTTTACATCACCTACCACAACGATGATAGTGGTCTCAACTTCTTGAGTGATGTGCGGTGTTAGTCCATGATCTTTTACTGTAATGACGACTCTCTCGACCTGTTGAGGGGTGGAATCGGGTTTCATCATAATTAGCATTATATTTTCCTCCTGTGTGTGTTCAGTGACCAGGTGACTCCAGGGGTATTTTGAGAGTTTGCCGAGATTATATTTTCCTGAATAAGATGACGATTCATGTTCGTAGTCAAGTCAGGTCGAAGATTTATAGCGTTGCGTAAATAGATATGATTAATTTCAAATTGTGTTTTATCCGTATTCCAGAGTAGCAGCACACGAATTGCGTGCGGCAGGCTGATAGGTACAGGAATCTCTTGCATACAAATCATTGGGACAAGATGCCATCCCATCTGTCGAACTGCTTGCGGCGGGAAAGTTGAAACAAGATCATCTGTCATAGTAAACGTCACACTTGCAATATCTTCGGGATATAAACCAGTGTTCTCATCAATAATTACCTCAAATAGCTCACACGTGGCTTGCAGGATAAGGTCAGGTTCGTCTGCAGTAACTGTTGTCGCTCCACGAATTCCACGAATTGGCATCGGTTGCTCCTTGGTTGAGATAACAAAAAAGAGCGAGACCGTGTGGTCTCGCTCTTTACGTTTACAGAAAACTCGCTCTATCTGCTTAAGCGTCACCAACGGCAACCGGTTTGTGGAGGCCGTAAAAATAAAACGCAAAGTAAAAGCGGAAGGAAGCAATCATGTTGGCCGCTATTCTATGCCAGACGAACACATTCGTCAAGGGTGACGTATGTATTCATTG
The DNA here is from genome assembly GCA_964500655.1 of uncultured Anaerolineaceae bacterium. Taxonomy (GTDB): domain Bacteria; phylum Chloroflexota; class Anaerolineae; order Anaerolineales; family Villigracilaceae; genus JAABUE01. The sequence goes on from CAZCPP010000001.1 coordinate 23,850, forward strand.
ATACAGCCTACTATGGAAAATCAGTTCAATGCGCTTCGAAACCCAGCTGCGAATTGTTTCGCCGCATCAACCGGATTATCGTTACCTCCAATTGTTTTCACACACGCAGAGCCAACAATGACTCCATCTGCCATCTCACCGACCTCTTTCGCTTGCTCCGGCGTGCTTATCCCGAATCCGACACACACCGGCACCGACGTGTGTTCTCGCACACGTGCAATCAATTCATACAGTCCTTCAGCTAATCGTTTGCGGGTACCAGTTATACCCGTTACACTCACAAGGTATATAAATCCTTTCGCTTCGCTCACAATTACTTTCATACGGCTAGCGGGGGTAGTAGGAGCCAATATTCGTATCAATGGCAGATCTACCGAAAGCGATTCAAATTCCTCTGCTTCTTCGGGAGGCAAATCTGGAATAATAAATCCATCTACCCCTGCATCTCGCGATTCTTTGACAAATTCATCTAATCCATAAGATAACATCGGGTTGTAATATCCCATCAACACCAGTGGAATAGATACCTCTCGTTTACGTAATTCTGCGATAGCCTGCAAAGATTTCTTTATCGTTACACCTTTTTCCAAAGCCACTTGCGTAGCCTGCTGGATTACAGGTCCATCTGCCAAAGGGTCGGAAAAAGACAATCCCACCTCTATCAGATCAGCGCCATTTTCAGTCATCGCTTTGATGACATCGACTGAAGTTTCCAGGTCGGGATATCCTAATGGGTAATATGGCATAAATATTGGTTTGTTTTTGAATGCGTTATCAATACTTTCCATAAGACTCCAATTTGTCATAAAAATCAAATAAACGGAAATAAAATCTACTGATTTCAAAGGCACCACCTTTTCGGAAGACAACAAAATCCTTCACAAGACAATCTCTCCCGACTCTTTAATCACAGTGCTTAAGTCCTTATCACCACGACCTGACAAATTTACCAATATCACATGATTTTTTTTCATTTTTGGTGCGCGTTTCACTGCTTCTGCTACTGCATGCGAAGATTCCAGTGCCGGGATAATTCCTTCAGTGTTACACAACAATTTAAAAGCATCCAATGCCTCCTCATCCGTCGCCGAAGTATAGTAAGCACGTTCCAAATCACGTAATTGAGCATGCTCGGGACCGACAGCTGCATAATCAAGCCCCGCTGAAACGGAATGTGTATCGGCAATTTGACCATCCTCATCTTGCAAGACAAACGTTCTTGTGCCGTGTATCACACCAATTCGCCCCTTTAACGGGTCGCCAAATCGAGCTGCATGTTTGCCCGAAGCAATACCGTTGCCTCCAGCTTCAACACCTATTAATTCAATATCATCATCATTTACAAACCCATTGAAGATCCCAATTGCGTTGGAACCACCACCGATACAGGCGATCACAGTATCGGGCACACAGCCTACATCTGCCTGCATTTGGGTACGGGCTTCCCGTCCAATAACAGATTGAAATGCTCGCACCATGGTTGGGTACGGGTGCGGCCCTAATGCCGAACCCAGTAAATAATGTGTATCAGCCACATTTGTTACCCAATCGCGGATAGCCTCATTGATTGCGTCTTTCAAAGTTTGGGTACCCGAAATCACAGGCTTCACTTCTGTCCCAAGCAGCTTCATACGAAAGACATTCGATTCTTGGCGTGCAATATCTACCGTCCCCATGTAAACTACACACTCAAAACCAAACAAAGCAGCAACAGTTGCAGAAGCAACACCATGCTGTCCCGCTCCAGTCTCTGCTACCATCCTATTTTTCCCCATGCGCTTCATCAATAAGGCCTGTCCAAGAGCATTATTGATTTTATGAGCACCCGTATGAGCAAGATCTTCTCGCTTCAAGTAAATCTGTGCACCACCTAAATGCTCAGAAAGTCGCCGCGCATACGTCAACGGCGTTGGTCGTCCAACGAAGGAGGTCATCAACCCATCAAACTCTGCTTGAAACTCTACATCTTCTTGTGCTTGAACAAAGGCCTGTTCTAACTCGATCAGCGCCGGCATCAACGTCTCTGGCACAAACTGCCCCCCGTATGGCCCAAATTTATGTGGTAACAAGGTCGTTGCCATAATTCTCCTTGACTGAAGCCTGATTCTTGCCATAATCAATATCTGATGCTGAACGAACCGCTAGCACGAACGCTTTCATCTTGCTCGCATCTTTCTCACCCGCACCGGTCTCAACTCCCGAAGCCACATCCACGCCCCAGGGTTGAACATTCCGAGTCGCAGCTGCGACGTTCTTCGGATTCAATCCGCCTGCTAAAAAAAGTTGAAAACGCTTGGCTAATTCCGCCGCCGTTGACCAGTCTGCGGTTTTGCCAGAGCCACCGTATAATCCTTTCACTGCTGCGTCCAACAAGAATGCTGGTGCATCGATGCGGCCATAACTACCAATTTCTGACGGGATTCCTCGAAAGGCCTTAAAAGCTCGTGGCGAAAGTTGTGCGAATAACTCAGGCGATTCGTCTCCATGCAGTTGTGCTAAGTCTAGAGAGCAGGTATCCATAATATTATTGACTTCATTAGCTGACGAGTTCACAAACACACCCACCAACTTTACAGTTAGATGTTCCTTCTTCAATGCAGTGGTTATTTGCATGCAAGTTATTTTATCGACAAAACGTACACTCTTTGGATAGAAGTTAAACCCTAAATAATCCGCTCCGGCATCAATGGCTTCGAGGGCAGCATGGATTGTCTTGATTCCGCAAACTTTGATCTTCGTCATAACGTTTTTAAATGCAAACCAGATAATTCGCGAACTTTTTCACCAATATCTTCTGCCATTACCAATGCTTCACCGACCAGAATCGCATCTACATGCGCGGATGCTAATCGTTCCACGTCGCTTGCAGTGAAAATTCCGCTTTCTGCAACGACGGCGATGTAATTGGGGATCAACGGTCGCAATTGCTCGGTTGTCTTTAGCAACACTTCAAAATTGGTAAGATTGCGATTGTTTATCCCAATCAAAGTAACATCATTCAGCTTTAATGTTCGCTCTGTTTCGAATTCGTTATGAACTTCGACCAGGGCTGTCAGTCCAAGGCCTATTGCACAGGCATGTAACTCCGCAAAGTGAACATCATCGGGTAACGCGCCAGCGATCAATAGAACGGCATCTGCTCCGTTAACTCTCGATTCATAAAGTTGCGCTTCATCAATGATGAAATCTTTCCTGAGCAAGGGTAGCTTTGACTTGCGTGAAAAGCGCAACTCGTGCAATGTTTCGAGCTTACCCATAAAGTATTTTTCATCAGTCAAGACGCTAATCGCACTAGCGCCATTTTCAGCATAGATGTCCATCACCTGGAGCAGGTCGAGGTGCGGAGCCAGAATCCCTTTGGAGGGAGATGCGCGCTTGAGTTCAGCAATCAGGCCTGGGTACCCATCGACGCGGCGTTGCTGTATTGCGGAAAGAAAATCTCTTGGCTTAGGACTGTGTTCCGCAGCGCGGCGCACAGCCTGGGCATCCAGCAGCGCAATTTCTGTCTTTTTATGGGCGATGATCTCAGCAAGAATGCTCATTATATGGACTTCGAATATTCAACCAGTGCATCTAGTTTGGCGAGAGCCTGACCGTTATCGAGGGAAGCACTGGCTTCAGCGAGCGCGGATTTGAAATCACCTGTCTCAGCAGCCAGGGCGCCTGCAGCATTCAACAAAATGGCATCTCGCCGGGCGCCATTGCTCTTGCAACCAAGCAGATCGCGCATCATTGTGGCTGATTCATCCGGGTTTCCGCCACGCAAATCAGCAACAGTAGCACTTGAAAGACCGAGGTCGGCAGGATTAAGATCATATGTCTTGACCGCACCGTCTCTGAGATGGCTAACCCGATTGGTGCCGCAAGTATTTAGTTCATCGGTTCCGCCCGCTCCGTAAATAACCAGCGCAGCATGTGAGCCCAACTCATTGAGCACATTGGCAAGTGGCTCCGTCAGTTCAGGCGCAAATACACCCGTAAGCTGTACGTTTGCGCCAGCGGGATTGGTAAGTGGGCCAAGGATGTTGAAAATAGTTCGCTGACCAATTTCCTTGCGAGGGCCAATAGCATGCTTCATGGCTGGGTGGAATTTTGGCGCAAACATGAATCCAATTCCAACCTGATCAATTGCCTTGCCGACCTGTTCTGGTGTGAGATCGAGATTAACACCCAGGGCATCAAGTACATCTGCAGAACCACACTGTGAGGATGCTGCACGGTTGCCATGTTTTGCAACCTTTCGACCAGTACCCGCCAACACGAAGGCTGCCGCAGTTGAGATGTTGAAGGTGTGCGCGTCATCTCCGCCTGTGCCAACAATGTCATAGACATGTTCAGATAATCCTGAGAGTTCAACTTTTACGGCATTGGAACGCATGGCTCGTACTGAACCAGTTATTTCTGGGATGGTCTCCCCTTTCATGCGCAAAGCGACAAGATACGCGCCAATCTGGGCGGGCGTAGCCTGGCCTGTCATAATGATATTCATCGCATCCTGTGCTTCGTCAGTTGTAAGGTCCTTTTTTTCGATGGTCTTTGCGATATATTGTTTTAACATTGTGGTCTCCTTTTGGTTTACCGTAATTGCTCGGGAAAATTACAGTTCAAGAAAATTCTTCAGCAGTTGTTTTCCATGTTGTGTGAGAATGGATTCTGGGTGGAATTGCACTCCGAATATCGGGTGGTCGCGGTATTTTATTCCCATGATCTCTTCCTCCTCAGTACGAGCTATCACCTCAAGCTTTCCTGGGACCGGATCGTAGACAATCAGCGAGTGATAGCGCATGGCTTCAAAGGGTGTCGGAATATCTTTGAAAATCCCCTGTCCATCGTGTTTCACCCAGGATGATTTGCCGTGCATAAGCCGTTGGGCTCGATCTACTTTGCCACCGTATATTGCACTTAAGCACTGATGCCCGAGACAAACACCCAGTACAGGCACTTTTCCGGAAAAATGGCGAATAACATCTGCTGATATGCCATCATCCTTGATGGGTTCTCCTGGCCCCGGGGATATAACGAGATGGTCTGGGTCGAGCACAATCAATTCATCTAATGTTATTTTGTCATTGCGAAAAACTTTGACTTCCGCTCCAAGTTCGCCAAAATATTGAACCAAGTTGTAAGTAAATGAGTCGTAATTGTCGATTATGGCTAGCACGGTTTTTCCCTTCACTTTACAGATGTGGTTGCGATGAAATTAACTTTTCGTCTCTGCTAATTCGATCGCGCGCAGCATTGCGCTGGCTTTATTGACGGTCTCGTTATATTCATTCGTGGGATCAGAATCAGCAACAATGCCTGCACCCGCCTGAATACTGAAAGTATTTCCATGCCCGATCATCGTTCGGATGGCCAGGCAAGTATCCATCGCACCATCGAAACCGAAATAACCAACCATACCTGCGTATGCTCCACGCGCATCAGGTTCTAATTCGGCAATGATTTCCAAGGCTCGAACTTTTGGCGCGCCACTCACTGTCCCAGCCGGGAAAGCCGCACGCACCAGATCGAACGCACTGAGTTCAGGCTTCAAATTTCCTTCAACGTGCGAAACGATATGCATCACATGAGAGTATTTTTCAACCGTGAAAAACTCAGAGACGTTTACCGTTCCATATTCACACACGCGCCCAAGGTCGTTCCGCCCGAGGTCCACGAGCATCACATGCTCGGCACGTTCCTTTGGATCAGCAAGCAACTCTTTTGCCAGCGCGGTATCAGCATTTGAGTCAGCTCCTCGAGGTCGCGTGCCGGCAATCGGACGGAGCGATGCGGTTTGTTCCTCTAAGCGGACGAACATCTCAGGCGAAGCCCCAACGATATAAAACGGTTCACCATCCAGATCACCGAAATCAAAGAAATACATGTAAGGCGAAGGGTTGATACGTCGCACTGCTCGGTAAACATCGAAGGGGTCAGCGGAAGTATCGCGGCTGAAACGTTGTGAGAGCACAACCTGAAACACGTCACCGGCCGCAATGTGTTCTTTGGCGTCCGATACCATCGATTTAAATTTTTCCCGCGACATGTTCGTGCGTGTGTCTGCTGTGAGGGGCTTACGCTCTTTCGTTGGCGGAAGCGGCTGTTGAATAAGGGCCTGGATTTCATCGAGCTTACGATTGGCAGTCTCGACATCCCCACCGAGTACATTTGCGATCAAAGACAGGCTGCGGCGGGCGTGATCGAAGGCAACAACTGTATCGGCGAGCAAATACATGCCATCTGGCACCGAAGCCGTATGCATCTGGGAAATGAGCGTTGGCTCGAAGTAACGCACACTTTCAAAGGCCAAGTATCCCACCAAACCACCGATAAATCTTGGTAGGCCAGATTGAGGTTCGGAAGTGAAGCGACTCATTTCGTCTTTCAGGAAATCGGTTACATCTCGGTTTTCGTCAAGCGTGATAACGCGTGTGGAATCGGATTCGACTATTTGAACTTCGTTTTCACGTAAAATGTAGCGTGCTTTGGGTTTGGATCCGATAAAGGAATAACGCGCTATTCTTTCGCCTCCTTCAACTGATTCCAATAAGAAAGATGGGCCTTGCCCACTCAGTTTTAGATAGATACTAGTAGGTGTCTCGAGATCTGCCGGGATCTCGCGCACAATAGTAGGAATTGTGTTGATGTCAAGTAGCATAACTGCTCCTTTGCTATTGTTTGGGCATTACAATAGCGGTGAATAAAATAAATCCCCTCCGTCCGTTGGGACGAGAGGGGACTCCCGTGGTGCCACCCAAGTTTAGGCTGCTTTCCCGCTACACGGGTCTTATAAAAAAATCCCTGTTGTGATGCAACAGGGATAAAAAGCCAGCTTCACTCTTTTCAGGTACGTCACATTTTTGTGGTTATACCCTTGCTCTGTAACGGGAGCACCCGTATTGGGCTAATCGTTGCCTTTCGCCCGCTCAACTCGGAGGTCCATTCGGCTTCTGCGCTTTTGCCTGGCTCACACCATTTTTGCCTGGCTCTCTGAAAATCGCTTTGAAGCCTACTCGTCCGCGTCTACGTTTTTGGTAAGTTATTAGCCGCTATTCTATGACAGATAAGAAAATGTGTCAAGCCTTAAATCGCAAATACGACCCAAGCACACGTAGCATGAGTGCATATTCGCCCAGTTGATCAAGTGCAATTTTTTCAGTTCCATCTTCCATAGCCCCGATGAAATCAATATAAAACAGGTATTCCCAGGGTTTCCCCACCAGCGGGCGCGACTCGATCTTGGTCAGGTCGATATCATGCAGGGCAAAGGCACTCAAAGCTTTATTGAGCGCTCCGGGTTGGTTTTTGAGAGTAACTACTATTGAGGTTTTGGCTTCACCTTCGGGTACCACTGGCTGCGAAGCGATTTCCAGAAAGCGCGTGTAATTCTCCGGGTTATCCTCGATGCCCGTTTGAATTACTTGCATAGCGTATTTCTCAGCTGCCTGTTTCGAAGCAATGGCCGCTGTTATTCGTTCACCACTTGTTTTGAGCAGCCCGACGCTCCCGGCTGTATCGAAAACCGGTTCAGTTTTTACCCCCAACTTACGCAGAAATCTCGTGCATTGACCCAGTGCCTGTGGGTGGCTGATAACGCGTGTGATCTCGGATCGTTCGATGCCTGGAAACCCGATCAGGCAGTGGCGCACGCGTAGAATATATTCGCCCACAATATGCATATTATGGTACAGCAATAAATCATAATTTTGATGGATGCTACCCGCGAGGGAATTTTCAATCGGGATCAATCCAGACTGACACTCCCCTGAAGCAACCGCATCAAAAACATCATCAAATGATTCCTTTGGTACCATCTCGACTACACCGAAATACGCGTAACCTGCTTCCTCGCTATAAGCGCCCGGTTCACCCTGGAAGGCGACTTTCATCTTTAGTTCCCAACCTGATTATTTGCCCAATCTAAAATCGCACGCATTCCCGCTTCCACATCCGCGTCGGAGGCAGCGATCGTCAAACGGACAAAACCTTCTCCCTGCGTTCCGAATGCCGACCCGGGGACAAGCCCTACACTTGCCTCATCCAATATTCGCTTGCAGATCTCTATAGAAGGTAAATCAAATGAGCGGAAATCGAGAAAGAAATAAAAAGCGCCTTGCGGCGATGTCACATGAATGGGTACATTTTCGTATTCACCAACAACACTCATTACGATCTCACGGCGGCGGGCGTAAGCAGCGCGCATCTCCGCTGCGGTGGCCTGCACATTTTCATCACTCAAGGCAAAGGCGGCCGCTTTTTGTATGAAAGGGGCCACACAAGTGATGGAATTTTGCCCGGCCTTCAAGGCATTTTTGATCACCGGCTTTGGTGCAGCCAGGTAGCCAACTCGCCAACCCGTCATTGCATAGGTTTTGGACAAGCTGTTGACTAGAATCGTTCTGTCTTTTGCGCCAAGCAATTCGCCAGCCGAAGTTGGTTTTTCACCATAAAACAAATTCCCATAAACCTCATCACTGATCACCCACAGGTTATGTTCAGCTGCAAAATCTTGCAACTGCTGGAAGTATTCTCTTGAGGGGTACGCGCCGGTAGGGTTGGAGGGGTAATTGAGCACGATGGCGCGGGTTTTGGGTGTCAGCGCGTCATCCCAGGCTTCTACCGGTGGAATGAAGCCATTTTCTGGGGCTGCAGGTATGCGATTCACGTTGCCCCGTAACATAACAACTATATTAGCATGCGTCGCCCAGGATGGGTAAGGGATGAGTACTTCGTCTCCGGGACTCAAAATGGACTGCATGGCAAGATAATAAGCATGCACACCGCCATGTGTCACCAAAATCTCGGATTCAGGATCGTAACTCAAATCATTATCGCACTTCAGTCTAGTGGCGGCAGCAGATCGAAGGTCCAATAAGCCGCGGCTGGGGCCATAATGAGTTAATCCATCTTGCATGGCTTTGAAAGCCGCCTCGAGCACGGGCGGCGGAGTCGCAAAGTCTGGGTCCCCCACATGCAATGGAATGATTTGGCGTCCGTTGGTTTTAAGCGCCAGAACACGATCCGCCATTGCAACTGTGGGCGATTGACGGATTTGATCAAATTGCTGGTTCAGTTCCATTGCGTCCGCGAGGATACCATGAAACAAATAGCCCTATTTCTTGCCAAGCTCGAAACGTATTTTTAATTCACAGAACCGGATATAGGTTGGGACAAATCGACCGACATCTGTGTGATGTTTACATAATCCAACCAACTTTCGTACTGTGGGTATTTACCATGGATGACAGCATCGAAAGCTTCTTGTAGCGAGAGAGAGATAGGCCCGGTCTTGCCAGAACTAATCTTGCGAAAGTCTATTTCACTCAACGCAATAATTTCCGCAGCGGTACCACACACAAAAACTTCATCGGAGGTATAGAGCATATCTCTAGTTATTGGTTGTTCGAGAACGTCATACCCACGGTCACGAGCAAGTGTGATCAAGGAATTGCGGGTAATGCCCTCCAAAATAGTGGCAACTGGCGGTGTGTAAATTTTTCCACCCCTTACCAAGAATATATTTTCGCCGGTACATTCTGCTACGTATCCTTGCGGGTCAAGCATGATCGCTTCTTCGAAACCTAGCTTAGTTGATTCGGTCTTAGCCAGAGTACTATTAACATAATTTCCGGCGGCTTTTGATTTAGTCATCATAACGTTTACGTGATGGCGAGTAAATGAAGATACGTTGGCACGAATACCGTTGCGTCTAGCTTCCTCGCCCAGATAATTCCCCCATTCCCAAACCGCAATACCCAACCCCGATTTTGCGCCGATGAAATTCAACCCCATACCTCCTTCAGTCAGATAAACCAAAGGACGGATGTAACATTCAGAAAAACCATTGGCTTTCACAGTCTGCCGGATAGCATCAATTACCTGCTCCAGTGTGTAAGGGAGTTCCGGCATATCCAATACACGCGTCGATTCTAACAAGCGTTGGGCATGTTCTTTCAATCGAAAGACAGCCGGACCCTTGGGTGTGTCATAACAACGTATTCCCTCAAACACACCCAGGCCATAATGCATAGTGGAAGTCAAAAAATGCACAGTAGCCTTTTCAAATTCCACCAGTTCACCATTCATCCAAATATATTTTGATTCCAATGTCATGATAATTTCTCCTTTTCAAAATTACAGAAGCGCGATGATTTCATCTGCCATCTGTTTAGCACTTAATTTTCCGCCTACATCGACTGTGCGGGCACCATTTGTGATGGCCTCGTCGACAGCTTTTTCAATTGACACTGCTTCAGCTTCCAATTCCAGCGAGTGTCGCAATAACAATGCAACTGAAAGGATCGTACCAACCGGATTTGCAATCCCCAGACCGGCTATATCCGGGGCGGAACCATGGATCGGTTCATACAACCCCAGACTTGATTCCCCTAAACTGGCCGAGGGCAACATCCCCATCGATCCCGCCAACACCGATGCTTCGTCGGTCAGGATATCACCGAACATATTTTCGGTGACGACTACATCCATCCATGCCGGACTGGTGATCAGTCGCATCGAAGCCGTGTCCACCAACATATGTTCCAACTCTACATCTGGGTTCTCAGTGCCAACTTCATTTGCGATCTGTCTCCAAAGGCGAGAGGATTCGAGCACATTGGCTTTATCTACTGAAGTGACTTTGCCTTTGCGCCCCTTTGCCAATTTGAATGCCAATTCCAACACCCGCCTGACTTCGTAATCGTAATATTCGAGCGTGTCTACCACACGTTCGCGACCATCTTTCACATCGCGGCCTTTAGGCCAGCCAAAGTACAGGCCGCCCGTCAGTTCGCGGACAACCATAATGTCTACGTCTTCGAGCTTCTCCGCCTTGAGCGGTGACCACTCAATTAGAGCCGGATGCACTTTGATCGGGCGTAAATTGGCAAACACGCCCAATCCCTTACGGAGGGCTAACAACCCGCGCTCAGGACGATCTTGGGCGTTGGGATCGTCCCACTTCGGACCACCTACCGCGCCCAGCAATATTGCATCTGCAGCCTGACAATCAGCCAAGGTTTCATCAGTCAGCGAGGAGCCGTGTTCATCAATTGAGCGACCGCCCATCAGTCGCTCAGTAAAGTTAAAGGAATGTCCGTGTTTGCTAGCAACAGTTTCCAAGACTCGGACAGCTTCGGTCACGATTTCGGGGCCGATGCCGTCACCAGAGAGTAAAACGATGTTTGCTTTCATAAAATCTCCGCTTGCCCCTCTCCTAATGAGCTACGATCAACCCGTATTCAACTGAATCGGCTAAAGCCTGCCAACTAGCTTCAATGATATTGGCACTGGCACCAACGGTACTCCAGCGCTTGCTGCCGTTGTGCGTATCGATCAATACGCGCGTGGTAGAGCGAGTACCGTTTTCACCATCCAAAATTCGAACTTTATAATCCGCCAAATGAAAGGAAGCCAGCTCGGGGAAAATGGGTTGAAGCGCTTTCCGTAAAGCAAGGTCCAAGGCGTTGACCGGGCCATTTCCTTCTGCAGCTGTGTGCAAGATCTCCCCATTCACTCGAATCTTGACCATGGCCTCTGCGAAAGTACCGCGCCCATCACGATGTTCTACATTGACAAAAAAATCCACTAACTCAAACGGGGGATTATATTCAGCCTGTTGGCGTTTGAGCATCATCGCCACTGAAGCCTCTGCGGCTTCAAAGGCAAAACCCTGTGCTTCAAGCTCTTTCACCTCGCCTAGTACTTCAACGACATCCGCCGTATTTTCAACTTCTACGCCGTGCTCTTCAGCCTTGCTCAGTATGTTGCCACGCCCCGAAAGATCGGAAACGACCACACGCATCTTGTTACCAACCTGTTCCGGCTCGATGTGCTGATAAGACTGGACCGAGCGCCGCATGGCCGCCACATGCACACCTCCTTTATGCGCAAAAGCAGACTTGCCAACGAAGGGCAAATGCTCGTCAGGCGTGAGGTTGGCAACCTCGGCCACAAAATGTGACAGGTCGAACAGGCGCGTAAGGTTGCCTTTAGGTAAGCAACTTTTAGCCATTTTTAGTTCGAGATCGGGAATGATCGAGCACAAATTGACGTTGCCACAGCGTTCGCCAATGCCATTGATTGTGCCCTGCACCTGAAGCGCTCCTTCGCGAACTGCGACTAAGGAGTTGGCGACAGCGCATCCGGAGTCGTTATGGGTGTGGATTCCGAAGGGCTGTGCGATAGCAGGCTTGATATCCCGGAGGATGCCTTCCAGCTCCCAGGGCATGGTTCCGCCATTAGTATCGCATAACACAACCGTTTCAGCGCCTCCACGGATTGCAGCTTGGAGCGTTTCCAGTGCATAGGACGGGTCGGCTTTGTATCCATCGAAGAAATGTTCAGCATCGTAAATCACACGACGCCCCTGTTCGCGTAGATAAGCGACCGATTGCTCAATAATGCGTAAATTGTCTTCAAGCGTGGTCTGCAACACATCGGTGACATGCAAAATCCAGGTTTTGCCAAAGACCGTGCAAACAGGTGTGTGTGAATCAATCAGCGCCCTGATGTTGGCGTCGTCTTCAGGGATACCCTTGACCCGGCAAGTAGAGCCAAATGCCGTCACAAGCGAGTGCTGCCAATCCATATCGCGGGCGCGCTCGAAGAACTCAACATCCTTGGGGTTCGAGCCAGGCCAGCCGCCTTCGATGAAGGCCACGCCGATCCTATCCAGCTGCTTGGCAATGCGTAGTTTATCGTCTCCCGAAAGCGTAAAGCCTTCGGATTGTGTACCGTCTCGCAAGGTGGTGTCATAGATTTGGATACGGGTCATAAAAATTTCCTTATGTCATTGTGAGGCGGTGTTCTTTCGCCATGGCAATCTCATGAAATTTGAGAACTTATTGTTCTTAGCCAATTTTGGCCTCATACTCTGCAATTTCTTTCTCAAAACCCAGAATGTACCCAAGTTCATCTACGCCATATAATAGGCAGGACTTGGAAAAAGGATCAATCGGGAAGGAAACCGAGCTTTCGTCTGGCAGCACCACGGACTGCTTTTCCAGGTCAATCTTTATCTTGGCTGTATGAGTTTCTTCGACCAAATCGAAAAGCGACTGGTGCGTCTCAGCATCCACAATGATTGGCAACAGGCCATTCTTGAGCGCATTGTTGCGGAAGATATCTGCAAAGGAGGTGCTGATGACAGCACGAAAGCCGTAGCCGGTCAGCGCCCAGGGGGCATGCTCGCGGCTCGAACCACACCCGAAGTTGTCTCCAGCTAACAGGATTTGGGTGCCCTGATATTTTGGATCGTTAACCACGAAGTCGGGCTTGGGTGTGCCATCCGGTGTATAGCGCCAATCGGCGAACAAGGCATCGCCCATTCCTTGTTTGTCGGTGGCTTTCAAATATCGCGCTGGGATGATTTGATCCGTGTCCACATTTTCAACAGGCAGGGGCAACATACGGGAGGTCAGTGTTGTAAATTCAGCCATAAGTTATTCTCAAATTAAAGTAATATACGCGGGTCTGATACAGAACCGGTGACGGCGGTTGCCGCTGCTGTAAGAGGGGAGGCTAGAAATGTACGCCCTCCCTTACCCTGACGGCCTTCGAAATTGCGGTTGCTGGTGCTGAGGGCATATTGCCCGGGCTCGAGTTGGTCACCGTTCATCGCTAGGCACATCGAGCAGCCTGCTTCACGCCAGTCAGCGCCCGCTTCTTTGAAGACCTTATCAAGGCCTTCGGCTTCGGCTTGCTCCTTGATCTGTTGTGATCCAGGTACCACCATGACTCGCAAGTTATTAGCAACTTTGCGCCCCTTGAGTAGCGAAGCAGCCTGACGCAAATCCGAAATGCGCGAGTTAGTGCAACTACCGATGAAAACCACGTCTACTTTTTTACCTAGCAACTGTTGCCCGGGTTGCAAGTCCATGTAAGCCAGTGATTTCTCAAACGCAGCTTTTTGCGATGGGTCTCCATACGAAGTGGGATCAGGAATGCGACTGGTAATTTTCATTCCCATGCCAGGATTGGTGCCATAGGTGATCATCGGCTCCAACACCGAGGCATCCAGCGTGACGGATTTATCATAAGTCGCACCCTCATCGCCAGGCAGGGATTCCCAGAACGCGTGAGATTTATCCCAATCGGCTTCTCGGGGTGCAAACTCACGCCCAGCAAGATATTCGAAGGTGGTTTCATCAGGAGCGATCATGCCTGCCCTCGCGCCTCCTTCAATGGACATGTTGCAAACCGTCATGCGCTCTTCCATCGAGAGTGAAAGGATCGCTTCGCCAGTGTATTCGAAGACGTGCTCAGTTCCGCCGCCAACACCAATCTTGGCGATCAATGCCAGGATGACGTCTTTGGCAGTAACGCCTTCCCCAAGTTGCCCGTCCACACGAACTTCATAAGTTTTGGGCTTATGCTGTAGCAGGCATTGCGTTGCTAGCACATGTTCAACTTCTGATGTGCCAATGCCAAAGGCCAATGCTCCAAACGCGCCATGGGTGGCGGTGTGGCTATCGCCGCAAACGATGGTCATGCCGGGCTGAGTCAGTCCCAACTCTGGGCCTATGACGTGAACTATGCCACGCTTGGGACTATCGAGCCCAAAGAGCGAGACATCAAACTCAGTAGCATTGACTTCCATCTGATGGATTTGGGCTGCAGCGACAGGGTCCGCAATCGGTAAGGAGGGGTCATGTGTGGGCGTAGAATGGTCCATGGTGGCAAATGTCTTTTCGGGGCGACGAACTTTCAGCCCGCGCTGACGCAGGCCTGTGAAAGCTTGTGGCGATGTCCTCATGGATGAGGTGCAGGTCAATGTAGAGGACGGCCGGGGAATCAGATTGTTGTGCCACAACGTGTGAGTCCCAGGCTTTTTCGAAGAGCGTCTTTGGCATAATGTTTTTCGAATTGCGAAGAAAACCTTTTTCCTTGCGTTCTTTACGGTAGGAAATTTGTGTAGAAAGCTGTACCGGCATATTCGTCAGTTATTGATGCGGCAGCCCTCTCAGGTTCAGGCTCCGTATTGAGTCCGCTGAGATCCCAACCAGAGGGCATAGTAACAGGTTCGGGAAATGGATCGAAGATCGGAGTTCGAGCAGCGTCTTTATTATCATCTGGGGTTGTAAACATGGTGATTTCTCCTTTTGGGGAATTAATTATCCAACCAGCATGACACCGTAATCAGTCTGGACGGTTTGCGCGCCTTCAGTTTGCGAGATTATGAGTTTGTTAAGGGCGTTGATATAGGCTTTGGCGCTGGCAACGATAATGTCTGTATCAGCACCATGACCGCCGTAAATTCGATTGACAGGCATCTCTTTCTGAGCATCCATAGTTTGGTGACCATTGTCGCCCTGTACGCGCACGGTTACTTCACCTAATGCATCAATGCCTTCAGTGATGGCGTGAATATTGAATTCAAGTAGTGTATTGGGAGTGTTGACAATAGTATTGATGGCTTTGTAGGTGGCATCCACAGGGCCGGTGCCGATGGCGGCCTCGGTATGGATTTCCCTATCCGGGCCCTTCAAGCGCACTGTGGCGGTGGGCATGCCCATCGTCCCGCAAGCGACCTGCAAACCATCCAGCGAGTAGACCGAGAGCGGTTGGTAAAACTCGTCGGCGATCAGAGCTTCGAGATCCGCGTTGGTGATGACCTTTTTGCGATCGGCCAATTCCTTGAAGCGGGTAAATGCCTGGTCGAGTTCGGCCTCGTCCAGTGCATGGCCCAATTCTGCCAAGCGGGCGCGTAAGGCGTGACGGCCTGAATGCTTACCTAGCACCAGCCTGGTCTCATTAACGCCAACGTCTTCGGGGCGCATAATCTCGTAGGTGGACTGATTTTTAAGCATACCGTCCTGATGGATACCAGCCTCGTGCGCAAATGCATTAGCCCCCACAATGGCTTTATTTGGTTGCACGTTGATACCGGTGTAATTGCTGACCAATTTGCTGACGCGTGAAAGCTGGGTGCTATCGATGCCCGTCTCCAGTTTGTACACCGGGTGGCGGGTTTTGAGCGCCATGACAACTTCCTCCAGTGAAGTGTTACCCGCCCGTTCGCCAATCCCGTTGATGGTCACTTCGGCCTGACGCGCGCCCGCTCGGATGCCCGTCATGGCATTGGCAGTAGCCATTCCCAGGTCATCATGGGTGTGCACAGAAATGGTGATCTCTTCGCTCATACCAGGTGTATTCGCTAGGATTCCCGATATCAGTGCTCCGAATTCTTCCGGCATTGTGTAACCCACCGTGTCGGGGATGTTGAGCGTGGTCCCGCCAGCTTCGATAGCAACCCCCAGCACTTGGTACAGGAATTCCGGGTCAGAGCGACCGGCATCTTCCGGACTGAACTCCACATCAGCGCACAGCGCTCGCGCATAGGCCACCATCTCACGAACCTTTTCCAGCACCTGTTCGCGCGTCATCTTGAGCTTGTGCTGCATGTGAATCTCAGAGGTAGCCAAAAAGGTGTGAATGCGGGGCTTCTGCGCTCCTTTTACTGCTTCCCAGGCCTTATCGATATCGCCCCGAGTAGCGCGTGCCAGCCCGCATATGACCGGGACATTAACTTGCTCCTCACCCTTCGACGTGCTCAGGACGACGCCCTCTGGCGGATTCCCAACCTCGTCCGCGATGCGGCGCACGGCTTCCAGGTCATCGGGCGAGGCAGCCGGAAAACCCGCTTCGATAATATCCACACCCAGGCGAGCCAGGTTGCGCGCAACTTCCAATTTCTCAGTGGAAGTCATTGTTGCGCCAGGGGATTGTTCGCCGTCTCTTAATGTGGTGTCGAATATTTTGACGTAGTTACTAATCATAGAATGCTCCAATTCCCTTATTTACCGTTACTCTTCCAGTTCTCAGGTCGCAACGAGCGCACAGCCGCGCCCGCTTGCCACATCTCGGAATCGCGCATAATTTTCAGTTCTGCGGCCAAGTTTTCTCGGTAGTTCGGATCGCTGTTTTTCTCGAGCACTACACGGGTCTCTTTACCCTCCACCACGCTCTTGTACAGTTCATCAAACAGGGGCATGACAGCATCTCGGAAACGCGGATGCCAATCCAACGCACCGCGCTGGGCAGTGGTGGAGCAGTTGGCATACATCCAGTCCATGCCGTTCTCGGCAACCAGGCGGATGAGCGACTGCGTCAGCTCTTCAACGGTCTCATTGAAGGCTTCGCTGGGGCTGTGACCGTATTTCCGCAGCGTGTTGTATTGCGCTTCCATCACGCCAGAAAGTGCGCCAATCAGGATGCCGCGTTCGCCGGTCAGGTCGCTATAGACTTCGTTCTTAAATGTGGTGGGAAACAGATAACCTGCCCCAATCGCAATACCGAGCGCCAGCGTGCGCTCTTCGGCGCGACCTGTTTTATCTTGATGAACGGCATAACTGGCGTTGATGCCAGAGCCATCTAGGAAATTGCGGCGTACGCTGGTGCCAGAGCCTTTGGGCGCGACCAAAGCCACGTCCACGTGCGGGGGCGGGATCACGCCAGTCTGCTCGGTATAGGTGATCGAAAAACCATGCGAGAAATACAGCATGTCGCCTTCGTTCAAGGTTTCAACGATCTTCGGCCATTGCGAGCGTTGACCCGCATCCGATAACAGATACTGGATAACCGTGCCGCGTTCGGCGGCTTCTTCGACCGTGAAGAGAGTTTCACCGGGAACCCAGCTATCTGATACAGCTTTATCCCAGTTCGAGGTACCCTGGCGCTGCCCCACAATAACATTGACGCCGTTATCACGCATGTTCAGCGCCTGGGCTGGGCCCTGCAGGCCGTAACCGAGCACGGCTACGACTTCATCTTTGAGTACTTCGCGCGCTTTTTCAAGCGGGAACTCTTCGCGGGTGACGACCGTTTCGACCACACCGCCAAAATTGATTTCAGCCATAAGATAATTTCTCCTTTTGCCTTAGTCCGCGACCATAACGGCGACTTCTTCCGGATGCCAGCCATTACCATTAGCACCCGCTGTACGGCGGATTCCGCAATGCTCACCGCGGGTCATGGCTACCTGGCCAGTACGCACCATCTCGACGATGCCGATCGGGCGAAGCAATTCAATCATGCCCTCAATTTTGTCTTCGGTGCCGGTGGCTTCCACGATAACGGAATCAGGCGCAACGTCCACGATGCGGGCGCGGAAGATGGTCGCCAGATCTTTTACATTGCTGCGTTGATCCGGCGTGGCTTTGACTTTGATCAGCGCCAAGTCGCGGGTCACAGATGGTTGGCGCGTGACGTCCTGTACGTCCAGCACATTTACCAGTTTGTACAGGTTGGCCTCGATTTTGTGCGCATCCGTATCATTTTCGCATTCGGTCACAATCGTCATGCGCGAAACTTGCAGATCTTCTGTTTTCCCGACCGCTAACGAATCGATGTTGAATTTCCGGCGGCGGAACAACGAAGCCACCCGGTTGAGCACACCGGGTTTATTTTCAACTAAGGCGATAAATGTATATTGCATATGATTTCTCCATATCTCCTATTATTTCAGGCGGGATCCTTTTCTGGTCTGCGCAGCATCTGATCCAGTGCCGCTCCGGCCGGCACCATCGGATAGACAGCTTCCTCTTTCTCCACGCGGAATTCCAGTAAAACCGGGCCGGGCGTGCACCGTGCGAATCGGATCGCATCCTGAACCTGGTCGGGGCTGGTCACCCGCCGGGCAGGGACACCGTGCGCTTCGGCGATCTTGACGAAATCAGGACCTGTGATGTTGACTGCCGAATAACGTTTTTCGAAGAAGAATTCCTGCCACTGGCGCACCATGCCCAAAAAGTTGTTATTCATAATGGCGATCTTGACGTTTGCGCCTTCCTGAATCACGGTGGTGAGTTCCGCCTGGGTCATCTGGAAGCCGCCATCACCGACAACCGTCCAGATCTCCTCATCCGGGCGCGCAAACCAGGCACCGATAGCGGCCGGCAGACCAAAACCCATCGTCCCCGCACCACCGGAGGTAAGCCAGCGCTTGGGTTTATCCATGAAATAATATTGCGCCGTCCACATCTGATGCTGACCGACGTCGGTAGTCACGATCGCGCCGCCCTCGGTTGCGCGCCATAGCTCGTGTACCAGGTGCGAGACGTGCAACTTGCCGTCATCCGGCCAACTCAGGATGTCCCGGGTTTCCACATCGGCTTTCCATTCTCCGATTTGCTCTAACCAATCTTCATGTTCGTATTCATCCACCAGCGGGACCAACTCGGTCAATACCGTTTTCAAATCACCTACCAGGGGGACATCGACCTGCACAATTTTGTGAATTTCCGAGGGGTCAATGTCGATGTGAATTTTCTTTGCACCACGCGCATAGGTGTTGAGCGTACCCGTGACACGATCATCAAAGCGCATACCAAAGGCCAGCAGCAGGTCGGCGTTCTGGATGGCCTGGTTGCAGTGCGCTTCACCGTGCATCCCCATCATGCCCAGGCTGAGTTCGTGCGAGGCCGGGAAGGCCCCTAAACCAAGCAAGGTCATCGCGACCGGGGTTTGGGTTTTGATCGCAAAATGCGCTAAAGCTTCCTCGCCTCCCGATATCAAGATCCCATGTCCGCACAAAATAACCGGACGCTGGGCCTGGGAAATCAGGTCAGCGGCTTTCTCCAGGCCAGCTTTGGGCGCATGGGTAGGGGGTTTGTATCCCGGCAACTTCACTTCTCCGGGGTAGGCAAACTCTGCCCACTCGATCTGGGCGCTCTTGCAGATGTCGATCAGGACCGGGCCTGGGCGTCCACTACGGGCGATGTAAAAGGCCTCGGTGATAACTTCAGCGATTTCATCGGCGCTGGTCACCAGGTAGTTATGCTTGGTGATCGGCAACGTGATGCCGGTCACGTCTGTTTCCTGAAAGGCGTCTCCCCCCAGCAGGCTGGAGGCCACCTGCCCGGTGATGCATACGATCGGGGAGGAGTCCATCATGGCTGTGATGATCCCGGTCACCAGATTGGTCGCGCCTGGGCCGGAAGTAGCCATGACCACACCCACTTTGCCAGAAGCACGCGCATAACCATCCGCCATATGAGACGCGCCCTGCTCATGCCGCACCAGTACGTGATGTACCGGGTAATTGAGCATGGCATCATAGATCGGCATGTTGGCCCCGCCTGGGTAGCCAAAGACAACTTCCACGCCCTCGCGCGTCAGACATTCCCACAAAATCTCTGCTCCTGTCTTTTTCATTCTCTTCTCCTTATTTCACCCCTCGCCCTTCCTGTCCCCTGCGGGAATGCTTCGCAAGGAGAGGGGTCGGGGGTGAGGGTTAATATTCAGTTGATAACACTGCACCTGTATCTGCAGAGGTCACAAAATATGAATATCGTTTGAGCCACTTGCTTTTGATCGTAGACTGGAAGGGAGGCAACTCGCTCAATCGTTGACTTAATTCCGCCTCGCTCAAGCGCACCTCGAGCCTGCGGGCCGTTAAATCGATATCGATCATGTCTCCAGCCTGGAGGGCGCCAACCGAGCCGCCAGCAGCCGCTTCCGGTGAGACATGACCGATGCAGGCACCGCGCGTCCCGCCGCTAAAACGGCCGTCGGTGATCAGGGCCACCTTGTCGCCCAGTCCCTGCCCCATGATGGCAGAAGTCGGCGAAAGCATTTCCTGCATTCCAGGCCCACCTTTGGGCCCCTCATAGCGGATGACGACCACTTCCCCGGCCTGGACATCACCGGCTAGGATGCCGGCTAAGGCCTCATCTTGCGATTCGTAGATACGCGCCGGGCCGCTGAACTTCATCATCTCTGGACCCACGCCACCCACCTTGACGACTGCACCATCCGGCGCCAGGTTTCCAAATAAAATCGCCAGGCCACCGTGTTTCGAATGTGCGTTTTCATACCGTTGAATAACGTCTTTAGCTTGAATTTCCCGCCCTTGAATGGATTCCCCTAGCGTGCTGCCGCTGACCGTTGGACGCTCGAAGTGCAGCATGCCGCCCCCGCGTTGGATCTCGTTCAGAATGGCCGGGACACCACCCGCGCGGTGCACATCTTCCATGTGCCATTTCCCCGCCGGCGAGACCTTGCAAATGTGCGCGACTTTATCGGCCACGGCATTGATGCGCGCGAGTGGATAATCCACCTGCGCTTCGTTAGCTAGCGCCAGCGTGTGCAGCACGGTGTTGGTCGAGCCACCCATGGCCATATCCAGCGCGAAGGCATCGTCTATCGCTTCAGCGGTGACGATGTCACGCGGTTTGAGGTCGCGTTCCAGCAGGGTCATGATCTGCCCGGCGGCCTGCAATGCCAATGTTTCCCGTTCTTCCGTCTCCGCCAGGGCGGTGCCGTTGAAAGGCAACGCCAGGCCTAGGGCTTCCATCAGGCAGTTCATCGAATTTGCGGTGAACATACCCGAGCACGATCCGCAAGAAGGGCAGGCGAATTTCTCTAAAACGGATAGGCGTTCTGCGTCGATTTTCCCGGCTGAATAGGCGCCCACACCCTCGAAAACCGAGATCAGGTCGATGGTTTCTCCCTCGGGGGTGCGCCCGGCCGGCATCGGTCCGCCGGAGACGAAAATCGTGGGGATGTTAACTCGCATGGCGGCCAGCAACATGCCCGGGACGATCTTGTCGCAGTTGGGGATGCAAAGCATGGCGTCAAACCTGTGAGCCTCGAGCATGGTTTCCACGCAGTCAGCAATCAGTTCGCGGGAAGGAAGCGAGTACTTCATCCCCCTATGTCCCATGGCGATACCGTCATCCACGCCGATGGTGTTGAATTCGAAGGGTACCCCGCCCGCAGCGCGTACCGCGTCTTTGATCAGTTTTCCGAATTCCTGCAGGTGCACGTGCCCGGGGACAACATCTACATACGAGTTGACGATTGCCACGAAGGGCTTGTTGAAATCTTCGTCCTGCAAGCCGGTAGCACGCAGCAAGGCACGTTGGGGGGCTTTCTCGAAACCTTTCTTGACAGTATCAGATCGCATAATTCCTATCTTCTTCTCCCTCTCCCTCTGGGAGAGGGAAGGGGTGAGGGTGGGGTAAAAAAGAGCCACCCTTTGCCTGGGTGGCTCTCATCTTTTTGGGTATGTGCCTTTTTATGTGTCACTATCCCGGATTAGTGCAACCTCAAGCGCGCTCTCCTGTGTAAGCAGGAGGACGATAATCAGGATAATGACGATGTTTATGCTGTGGTACAGATGCATATCGGGCTTCCTTGAGTAACAAAAAAGCCGCCCGTGGTTGGGCGGCTTTACCTTTTTGCGCAGATGTGTGCGATTATTTCACGCTCACCTTTGCCATCCCAACCACAAACTGGTCCTTAATAATAAGGACCAAAATAATAATGCTAAGAACCAGGGTTGAGAAAGCTGTCTGCATGACTCAGTTGTACCTATTTCGCCCGATTATAGGCCCTTTTGAGATTATGTCAAGGGTAAATTGGAAATTGGTATAAAAATATGTCAGATATCATCCCTGATAACTTCGTTGGGAGTGCCTAATTCCGATGACAAAAGATATATGTCACCTTGAGAGAAGCGAAGGGTCTCCCGCGCTTCGCGCGGAGATTCTCACCTGCACTTGCAGCGCAGGCGCAAGTGTCACTCCCCCGTTTCGGGCCGACGCCCTCTCGGGGCGGACGGCCTGCGGTCATTCACCTGTGCCTGCGGCACTGGCGCGGGCAGAATGACAAAATGTTTTCTAGTTTAGGCACTCCCACATCGTGTCCCGCAACTTCAGTGCTAAAATACGGACATGGATTCCCCCCCATCCCTGCCCGTCGTGGTTATGGCCTGCCGCGTATTTCAAAACTGGCTCGAGCACATGATCCCCTCTGAATTGACCGAGGACATCACCTTCTTCGATTATGCTCTGCACGAAGTGCCCAACAAGTTGCGAGAGACCGTACAAGCCACGCTGGACAGTATCGAAGAGCCCAGCCTGATCGTGCTGGGCTATGGACTGTGTGGCAACGGTTTACATGAGATTCAAGCTGGAAAGCATACCCTGCTGATCCCGCGCACGGACGATTGCATCGCCATCATCCTGGGCTCGTATGCGGCTTACCGGCGTGAGTTCGATAAAGAGCCGGCCACTTATTATCTCTCCAAAGGCTGGCTGGAAGGCGGTAGCACACCGCTGGCTGAATATAAAAAATATATCGATAAATACGGGCAGAAAAAGGGCGAGTGGCTTATGGATTACCAGTACCGCAATTATAAACGCCTGGCGCTGATCGTGCAAAACCAGGCCGATCTGGAGAAATATCGCCCGGCCGCCAAAGAGGTGGCGCGCTATTGCGAACGTTGGGGCTTTAGATATGAGGAGTTGATCGGTTCGGATACCCTGCTGCGGCGTTTAGTCGAAATTGCTGCATCCCCTCACCCGTCTTCCGCTTTGCTACAGACCCCCTCTCCCAGTGGGAGAGGGGCTGGGGGTGAGGGAGAAAATGATACTGATTTTATTATTATTCCTCCAGGCGGACAGTTGACCCAGGATTTGTTTTTACGCTGAGTGCAAAGAAACAACCCCAGTGGTGAAACTCTTGAATATTATCCAATTTTCATCTATACTGAATTCGGATAATCTCCACCACTTTGGAGACATATCGGTAGAAACATGACTTCAAAAAAAACACCTCCACCTGCCGCACTGCTTGTTGTTGGAAATTCGGCCGTATTTTCCTTCAATCAGGCAGTTGTTCCGGGTGACCGCAAATTGAGCTACGGTGCAGCGATTCAAGCGATGGCGCTGAAGCGGCGCAGTTCATGCAAGCGTTGGCAATGTATTCGGAAGAGCCGATGAGATTGATGATATAAAGCACTTCAAAAGAACAGTAATGCGGGCAACTGATTAGTTGCCCGCATTTTTCCAAGAGTTAATTATCTTTGCTTGTAATACTCGACTAACAGGCGAGGGCGCTCTCTCAATTGGCTGTGGTCACCGCTGAAGAAGCGTAAGTAATCGTTGCCATTATCATCGTTATCATCCACCTGAAATCTCAGACGAATTTGTGTGCTCCCATATAGGTTGATGTGCTCAAAAGCGGAGCCATCTAAATATGACCAGTACCAACCATTGTAGGGATTGTTTTCCATTATGCCCACTACGTCCCTGCTTGATGGGCTCTCGAAATCAGAATTTTGCAACCTCCTGAATTGAAATGGGCCAATGAAGCCAAATGCCCCAGAGTGAATATCCACCATGATATTCTGGTGGGTTTCAAATGGATCAGTTCCAACCAACGTTTCCCTTTTGATCATCAATAAAACCCGTGTGATGACTGCATTATTGGGTAGGTAGTGTGTAGGGAAGTGCAGGATGGAGCGAAACTGTGCGTTACGGGAATCGTCGCCCAGGACAAAGGTGGCAGAACGGGGATCCTTGTACCCACCCTGAGCGCTATTATCACTCGATTCAAGTACCCAGCCATCATTTCTCCCATTGGATCTAAAGGTTTCGATAAATGTTTTCCTGGGAGTTTTATTGATCGTATATTCCTCACCGGTGGTGAAGTTGCCGTTGCCGAAACCCACACCGCCCAGAGGATAGCCGGAGGCATCCGTGATACTGTCGTCATCCAGGATTTCGAGGCGTAGAGTTCCGTCCCCGTTGCCAGTGTTAGCAGTGACGGTATACATATTCCCAGACCCGCTAAGGCTGGTCACAGACGCGCCGGAGATATTACCGCCTGTCATCAGGAGGAAGTCGTATACATCTACACCGCTCACGGCTTCCGAGAAGACTACGTGGAAGTTGACGCTATCGGTAGCAGTCGGATTGCTGTCGCTGCGCAAACTGCCGGTCACGATGGGTATGGTCTTGTCTATAGTGTAAGCCTCACCGGATGTGAAGTTTCCGTTTCCTACCCCCGGCTCACCCAACGGATAACCGTAAGCATTCTGGATGCTGTCGTCATCGATGAGGTCTAGGCGCAATTCGCCATCGCCACTTCCTGTGTTGACCGTGACAGTATAGGCATTACCGGAACCGCTCACATTTTCCACAGAAGCGCCGCTGATGCTACCAGTAGTAGTCAGGATGAAATCGGATGGATCGACGCCGCTGACGGCATCGGAGAATGTCACGTTGAAGTCCAGGTACACAGCAACAGTTGGATGATCGTGAATGGTACGCAGGATGCCGGTCACGTTGGGAAAACTCGGTATGCTTTTGTCGATGGTGTATACCTCGCCCGTCGTGAAGTCCCCATTGCCTGCACCTTCTCCGCCCAGTGGATTTTC
>CAZCPP010000002.1:0-30873 GCA_964500655.1 uncultured Anaerolineaceae bacterium
GGAAAATTCACGCAACGGAATTTCCATAGGCGGGCGTTGGATACCACCTGGCTCTACACTCCCTGAAGAGGGCAAGCAGGAAGTAAGTAGTGCAGTCAAAAAGATTACCAAGAGCAGTTTGAGAGATGTTTTTTTCATGATTATGGCGCAGGTGTTATAGTGGTGAACGGCTGCGGTAAAACCATTGGCGTCAATGTGACAGTCGGTTGTGGGATCGGAGTCGGGATTATCTCCCCCCACCCGCTGGAATGGAAGTATTCGTTCAAGAAAGTGGCACGCTCATCAGGCGTCATCGGACGGGGGCGGGAATAATCGACGAGCATCATTGTTAGTAGCTCTACGCTGATGAGTTTCCCTTTATAGACCACATAACGGTCAATGAACTCGCGACGGATACCAGGATGATAGGGAATATCACCCATCTGATCGAAGAACAAGTTGCCCAGGCCATAGTGGATAAACGAGTCTTTGTAGAATTCCATCATTTGAGCATAGTGTGCTTGGCTGCCACTGACGATGGATGCGCCTGCATTTGCAACGCGGTGAAAGTCTCTTAACTGAAAGGGGCGGGCTTCAGGCGTATAATATTCCTGATGCTGGAAAGTGGCTATTACAAAGTACCCTTGTTCTTTTAGACTTTCAATTGTATCCACCAGATATTTGTGGTCGCACGGTGCAGCACCGGGTTTGATTTCGGTTGCAACGGGGTTCTTGCCAAGATCGACCGGATTGCAACCAATGAATGCTATCTTGTTCCCATTGTGTTCCAACAACAAGGGCTTTCGTGCATCTTCCAGATTTGCGCCACCGCCATAATAATGAATACCATTTTGGTTATAAATATCAAGCGTTTCCAGCATCGCAACCGTACCAAAATCGGCGAAATGATTACCAGTTAGCTCTACCACATCAATACCTATATCTTTAAGCAATTTAAAATATTTTGGGTCGCTACAGAAGATCAATTTATAGCGGCTGGGATTGGGAAAGTCACAACCGGTCAAAAACGGTACTTCGTTACTCATATGGGAAATATCTGCATCACGCATGAAATCCCGAATATCGCGGCCAGGATAAGTAACTCCTTTGGTTTCCATTGTATAGGCCGTAGCGCGAACGATCGCGGTCGCACCAGTCAGGATAATGGTGGTCATGTACATCGGTTCGTGGTTGGTATAGGGCAAAGCCAAGCTAAGCGTGGTTGGTTCCCGATTAAGGGTACGCAGGGCAAATTCGGCTTTCAATGGATAGGTGACAGCTCTAAAGTTCTTGTGGACAGGAGACTGTTCATTGACAGACAGGACTTTCAGCCTGGGTTCCAACGCTTCAAACGGGACAATACCCCAGGATGGTTGGTTCTGCCAAAGCATATCTACTAGTTCATCCGCTGGCGCTATCTTCACGGCACCGGAAACCGGTGCACCCCACAGAACGGTGAAGGCTGCAAGAGTGGATTCTGCCATCCATAACGGCGAACCTGCAAAGGATCCAGATGATGAAGCGCTCCAGGCAGCTTTGAGTTCTTCGAAAGTCACCTCATCCACAATCGTTGGAAATGGCACCACAAGGGCATAGATCCAGGTTGTTTTGAAGGTTATTGTATCTTCAATACCCGCCGATACCATCTCCAAGTGGAAGATTCCGCGGGTGGGATCAGATTCAACCGGGATTCTCCAATTTCTCGTTTCCAAAATGAGCGCTTCTGGTACTTCTGGTGCATAATAGATCGACAGATGCGAGGGTGTAGCTGGGGTTATGAGGGGAGATTCTGGAATAGCCGCGGGCGGGGATACATTCAATAGTTCTGGCGTATTGGGTATACAGGAAATGAGAATGGCTGCCAGCGAAAGAGATCCCAGAATGCGAGCACAGTCTGTCATTGAATGGTTTTCTCACATATTTGGGTATAGGACAAGCTACTCTCGCATCCTATTGGTTTATGAAAACAGTCCTAGTGTGTTATCCCAAGCTTTGCCAGTGTAAACTGCTGTATGGCATCTTCGTCTATCGTCACGCCTAGGCCGGGATCGGTGGGCACGTTTATGGTGCTATCAGGGTTCAAAGTGAAGCGCTCGTGGGTAATGTCTCGAGAAAAGTAACGATCCGAAGCTGAAATATCTCCAGGTAAAGTAAAGCCAGGAAGCGATGCGATCGCAAGATTGGAGGCGCGTCCGATACCAGTTTCAAGCATACCTCCACACCAAACTGGAATGCCCAACGTTTGGCACATCTCGTGTATTTCCAGCCCCTGGCTCAATCCTCCAACTCTTCCTGGTTTTATATTGATAATCCGACAAGCCTCCATTTCGAGCGCATAACGGGCATGCCGCGGCGAGATAATACTTTCATCCAGACAAATAGGTGTCTTGAATTTCTTTTGCATTTTTCTATGATCCCATATATCATCTTCAAACAGTGGCTGCTCAATAAGAAGCAGATTTAATTCATCTAGTGGTCTAAGAACATCGCTTGATTCAAGTGTATAAGCAGAGTTTGCGTCGACTTGCAAGCGGATATCTGGAAATGCTTTGCGGACTGCGGCTGTATCTTCGATATCACGTCCGGGTTTAATCTTAATCTTGATACGTTTATATCCCTGTCGAACGTAACCTTCTGCGGTTCGGACTAAGGCCAAGGCCGATTCCTGTATACCAATCGAAACCCCCACCTCCACTTTTTCCCGTTGCCCTCCGAACAACTGTTTGAGCGCTTTTCCATCACGCTTACCCTGCAAATCCCACAAGGCCATCTCGATACCCGCCTTGGCCAAAAAATGTCCCCGAATACCTACTACGCGATGCTGGAAATCAATCGCATTGGTAACATCTTTTCCCAAAATTAATGGAGCAACAAAATCTTTCAGGATGTGCCAAGCGGTACCTGTAGTTTCATAGTTATAGCCCGGATCACGTTCTACAGCTGATTCTCCGTAACCGATTAATCCATTGGCGTGTAATTCAACCAGGATACATTCTTTATGATCGATACTTCCAAAGGATGTTTCAAAAGGCGTAACGAGAGGTATGCGCAGATGATAGAGCGTCAGGGATTCAATTATCATTCTTCGATTGTTACTTCTCCATCATCATCGCTGATTCCTAGATCGCGCAGCGCTTCCTCCATACTGGCTGTAGCTTCGCGTCGCATACCTGGTGCAGGCGTACCACAGTAAGGGCATAAATTCCAGGGTAATTCCATCAACTTGCTGCATTCGTTGCAAGCTTTCTTTAATTTTGTATGGCAATTGGGGCAAACTTGCCAGTCATCTTTAATGCGGCGTTCACAACCGGGACATAACGGCAAATCCTCTAAAGCCTGTAGTAGAGCTTCCTCCTCTAATGTACGTTGGTATTCTTCTTCCAAAGTGCGCTGAGGTCGGAGGATAAGGTAAACTAGAACGCCTGGCAAATTAAGCACTGCTACTAGCAGCGCCGACAAGATCTGCACTAAAGGATCGCGCGCCCTCGAACGGATGTCGCGATACGTCCAGATAATCAACGCAATCCAAAGAGCAGCAATAAACGCTCCGCCAAAACCCGTTAGTATTAATAAAAAATTGCTTAGGAATGTCGGGTCGAAAGTCATACAACCTCCAGCCTAGGGAAATATAAGCATAAATACTATCCCGATTATAGTACATTGATTCAGATCTACGGACTGTCCCAGATAAAATACCAGTCTGTACCTTCTCGCCAAGAGTTAGATGAAAAACCTATCACCTGATAAAACGTATTGCCAGGTTTTAAATAAATAGGGGCACCTAGTGATGAAGTTAATAAAATTGGCTGATCAAGTTTGGTGCGCTTCCATTGAGCTTCAATTGCTATGCCATCTCGAAACACAAAGGCATCCCCGGATGCATACAAGTCAATATGATAGATTTGGTCTTCTTTATGAAATTGACTTTCAAAACGATGTTGAACGAATAGTACAACAACATTATCAGCCTTTACATGTGAATTTGTAAGTCCATCATACAAAGGAGCAAAAGAGGAATTTTTATCGTTTGTTAAACTGTCTATCTCTTGATATCGTTGATATCGGTTCTCCCCCGGTAAGTACTCCCAATAATTGTAATCATATACTGAATATTTCGTGTAAATACGCTCTGCAATCTGGTCTGATTTTGGTGGAAGAGTGCTGAAAAAACTACTATGTAATGGTGGACGGACATTGTCCACACTACTGCGCTTGGCAATACACTCATTGAACTTGGTCGAGTTAAAAAATATGTTATTGTACGTATCGCGGTCACTCTCGCCAATAAAAAAAGGTGGACAAGAACCTCTTCCAGGTACAATTAAGTAATCGCTTAAATCACTTTCTTTCAAATAATCATATACACGCGGATCTGCATATTTGAAGACCAAGAAAGCCTGATACATGCGTGCGATATGCTCATCGAAAAAGCGACCTGATCGCACCGGTCCAACCTGGGCGGCATCATTTCCATAAAAGATTGCGATAAAACGCGTGAGTCCATCTTCAATGTAGTATTCATAAACCACATCTGCCAAGGTAAGCCCGGACTGTGGGCGAGTATAACGCGGAAATTGCGTGATCTTAATTGCCAACGGCCGGCGTTCTAATAATTTAGGATCGGTGGCGGTTAGTCCTGTCAGTGGATTTGTGTTGGTCGAAAGTATAAATACTGGCATACCCTGGTATCCAGATGGAAAGGGGGTTGGCAGTAGATTGTCTTCCGCGGTCAAAGTCCCTGATGTAAACAAGGATGGTAAAAAAGTAGAAGCCACCACAGGGTCACCATACGGGGAATGATTGGAATCATTTTTCGGCTGAAACGGAGTGGGCGTTGGATTACTAAGATCAGGTGTTATGAGCACATTAAGTTCTGGTTCGGGTGTTGGACTACTACATCCTCCAGTAATGATAGTTAACATTAAAAGCATAAATATCCAATATTGAAAACCTCGAAATGGTCTAAGTCGGGATTGGAACGTAAACATGAAGCCGATTGTACAATAAAACAAGCTGTGTATGCTCAAACCTGATAAAATTGCCGACACACTGCAATGTTAATCTTAGCTACCGCAATTTATCTTTCTTTGACCGCATTAATTCTCGTGGTTCTATTCTATTTGCGTCCAAAATTCCGACATTTCTGGTTATTAACCGCTGGAAGTACTTTAATTAGTTGGATTAGCGTACTGAGTTGGCAATTCCGTTTACCCCTAAGTTTTCAATTGCCTGGCTGGGAACCCGCAAATTTATTTCTCGAGGCCCTCTCTTTTACAGCAGACTCACTTACCTGGCCATTTGCATTTAGCGTTATTACTCTTGTCTTTGCAGTTATCCTGACTGCCCCCGCCCGCGAAAACTATCCTGCTCCTATCCCATGGGCGGTTACCCTCGTACTTGGGAGCTTTGGATTGTTGGCTGTTCTTGCCAACAATCCCTTATCGCTGCTGATGGTTTGGGCTGCCATCGATTTGACTGAACTGATTGCTCAACTTCGTTCAGTAGAGGGGCCACAGCCTAGCGAAAAAGTAGTTACAGCGTTTGCAGCCCGGGTCGCAGGCATAGGTGCGCTATTATGGGCTAGTATGGTAAGCATCTCAACTAGATCTCCAATGAACTTTCAAGATGCTCCTACACAAGCCGGACTCTATCTGCTTCTCGCGGCAGGACTGCGCTTGGGTGTGCTTCCGTTACACCTACCTTACGCATCTGAATCAGCCATCCGGCGCGGATTCGGCAGCGCTTTGCGATTGATCTCTGCCGCTTCTAGTCTAATCCTGTTAGCACGCATACCCACTGCGAGTGTATATTCAGTCTTCACACCTTTTCTTCTCTCGCTAACCGCATTAGCTGCTATCTACGGTGGCTGGATGTGGTTACGCTCCCCAAATGAATTAACGGGTCGTCCATTCTGGTTGATAGGGGTGACATCCTTAGCCATGGCTGCTGCACTGCGGGGCAACTCGTTGGGTGCGGCCTCCTGGGGTTGTGCCTTACTCCTTTCGGGCGGCGCTTTATTCCTTTCATCCGCACACCATACTTGGTTAAGTCGAGCGTTATTGTTAGGGATGTGGGGCATCACTGCCTTACCATTCTCAATCTCTGCCATAGGTTGGGAGAGCAATTCACCGTCCTTTTGGCCGGTCTGGCCCTTGCTTCTCCTTGCACAAGCCCTTTTGCTCGCAGGTTATCTTCGGCATGCAAGACGCCCTTCGCTACGCACCAACTTCGAATCGCTCGACCCGGCCGCTTTGTATATATACCCGCTAGGGATTGGCATTTTGCTTGCAACTGTTCTTCTATTGGGGTTTTGGGGCTGGGAAGGTGCTCTACAAGTCGGAGCTTTGTTACCTGCCCTTATCGGCACATTGCTAGGCATCGTCTTTACCTGGTTAGCCCCGCGATTACGTGTGCTGACACCTATCCGTGTACATTGGATACAGCCTGCGACCTCGTTTTGGACGGACTGGTTCTTTCGCGGACTATGGAATCTATTTCGTTTGATCGGTCGCCTTAGCAACTCATTTTCCACCGTCTTGGAGGGTGATGGCGGCTTAATGTGGACCTTGCTATTTCTGGTTCTCTTCATCTCCTTGATTACTCAAGGATTACTCAACCAATGACAACCATTACGTGGATTTCTGTTGTGTTGGTTTTAGCTACTTCCGCAGGGTTGCTCATTAGCCGTGACTGGCGTGTTGAGTTAAGTTTACTGGGGTTGCAATATATTGGTGTGTTCTGGCTAACCAACCAACATTGGCCCATCAGTATGGCTGCCATAAAATTGATCACTGGATGGATGGCAATTGCTACTCTTGGTATGACGCGCCTAAATGTTAATATTTTGGATGAAACCAGTGAGAAAGTTTGGCCGCAAGGTCAGCTTTTCCGTATTTTTGCGGCTGGGATTGTCACACTAATTGTTATTACTGTAACGCCACGCGTGGAACACATTATCCCCGGTATTGGGATACAAGTTATCACTGGCAGCCTAATCCTGCTTGGACTAGGTATGCTGCATTTGGGTATGACGGCCCAACCATTTCGAGTTATCCTTGGATTGCTAACAATCCTATCCGGCTTTGAAACTTTGTATGCGGCACTTGAAAGTTCTATCTTGGTCGCTGCGATGTTATCAGTAGTAAATCTGGGATTAGCTCTTGTCGGTGTCTACTTGCTCACCTCCAACAAAGCAAAGGGAAATGCATGAGTGCTCCGCTTATATGGATCATTATTCCAGCAGCCCTAGCTATATTATTTTTATTAATCACTAATCAACGCATCCTTGCGATCGCGGGTGGTGGTACGGCACTTTTGTTGACAATCACTGCTCTAATCATTCCAATTGACCAAGCACTTGAGATCGGTAACTTTTCATTAAAAATTGCCCCAGCCATTCAAATATTGGGGCGGAGACTTATTTTGATACCTGCTGACGGTTCCTTGCTGGTGATCTTCTACGGTTTGGTCGCCGTGTGGTTTTTTGGTACCGAAGTTTCAGGCACAGCGCATCGTTTGGTTCCGATGGGACTATTGATTTCAGCTTTATTGGTAGCATCTATCGCGGTAGAACCTTTTTTATACGCAGCTATCTTGATCGAGATAGCAGTTCTGCTGGCAGTCCCCCTTCTGCTACCACAGAATCAGGCTGTAGGTCCGGGTGTGATGCGATTTTTAATCTACCAGACTCTGGGTATGCCATTCATCTTATTTGCAGGTTGGTTGCTGGCAGGTGTAGAAGCAAGTCCTGGTGATCTCGCACTAGCTGTCCAATCAGCAACCATTTTAGGGTTGGGATTTGCCTTTTTACTGGCAATATTCCCGTTTTATACCTGGTTGCCGATGTTGGCAGAGGAAGTTTCACCTTATGTACTTGGTTTTTTATTCTGGGTATTGCCAACTATTACTGTTATTTTTGGAATGAGTTTTTTGGATCGCTACTCCTGGCTGCGTGCTTCGGACCAACTCAGCCAAGTAATGTCGTTGAGCGGTTTATTAATGGTTGTAACGGGCGGATTATGGTCAGCATTTCAGCGAAATCTAGCTAGACAAATGGCTTACGCTGTGATCGCAGAAACTGGATTCAGCCTGTTGGCACTCAGCCTTACACCTGAAAAAGTATTGGATGCGATTTTTTTACTGATTATCCCCCGCTCATTGGCGTTGCTAGTTTGGGCCATGTCTTTGACACGCCTTCAGACGAACACTGATTCGTTACGCTTTAGTGCTGTGCAGGGAGTGGCACGTAATCACCCCCTCACTGCAGCCGGGCTTATATTAGCTCATCTCTCAGTAGCAGGCTTTCCTTTGTTGGCTGGATTTCCCGTCCGACTGGCCTTGTGGGAAGGACTGGCCAGTCAATCATTAAGCGTAGCATTTTGGTTCCTAGTTGGTATTATGGGGTTATTAACTGGGGGTGTTCGAACAATATCTGTACTCGTGATGGCGCCAGAAGGAACTGGTTGGGAATTTCGCGAGGAATTGGGTTCCGGATTTATGATTGGGTTTGGCGTAATCACATTATTTCTTCTAGGTATTTTCCCCCAACTCATCCGTCCCTTGCTCGTAAATCTACCCGCAATGTTTGAACACCTGGGTAATTAGACTATAATCCCAAAAATACGACCCCCCTTATCATTATGGAGGCCGACATGGAATTCGAACAAATCGTCAAACAACTGGAATGGCTGGATGAAGAACATCGAAAAGACAGAGTGACGCTCAACGCATTGGAAGAGAGTATCACCGATGTCAATAGCCTGACTAAACAAATCCAAAATATGAATAAAAGAGTGTCCGATATCGAATCTGCAGCTGCACGACTTGACCAATTTGACCAATTTTTATCCTCCCGACGCACCGAAATTAACAATGTAATTGGCGATCTTGAAACACAATATAAACACCGCGAAAAAACCAGACTCAAGCGCCAGCAGGAAGATTTGGAAAGAATTAATAAGGCCATTGCCAAAACCGATAAAGAAATCTACAAAAATAAAAAAAAGCTCAAAGAACATTCTGATGGTGAAATACGGGTGGATGTAACACTTAGCGAGCTAAAAAAAAAGGTGGACGATGCCAGCAGTACGAACGAAAAGATCGCGCAGTCTCAAAAGCTAATTGAAGATGGACGTTCACAAGATGGAAAACGCGCGGCTGATATGCGGGGTGAGATTTCATCCATCCGTAAACGAGTTGATGAATTTCGTCAAAAGACAGAACTCCATGGCGATCGTTTACAAATTATTGATAATCGGATTACTGAACTGATGACAGCTGAATCCGAGCGTAAACAGGCTCAGGCTGGTTTTCTTGAACAACAATCTCTTGCTCAGGTAGAACGCGAAAAAATCTATAATGATTGGCTTAAAAAATTTGAAACTTTAAAACAACAAACTGAGACTCTCGAGGCTCAAACCCAGTCCCTTGATGAAACTTTACGTGCTGCAAAACGCGCGCAGGAATCCTACGTAGAGCTTAATCAGAAGCTTGAGCGCCGCATAAACGAGATTACTGAAATGCAACGCCTGGGCGAAGAACGTTTACGCCAGGAGTGGGTTACTTTCAAATCCGATGATCAAAAAAGATGGACTGGTTATACTTTGACTGCTGACGAATCTATTCGCGACCTTCGAAAAACCGTAGACAAGTTAGAAGAACGAACTACTGGAATGGAAGATACTACCCAAACCCTTCAGGATCAACTTCACCAAACAACAGATACAACTGAACAACAGCTTCAGGAGCTCATGAACATCGCCCACCAGTGGCTCACAGCTTACGAGCGTATCATGGGGCACGTCAGAAAAACTCCAAAATAGTTATTGCATCAGAAAGATTGAAATCTCACTTTCACTAGAGGAAGTATATGCGTGTTATCGGTACTGCCGGCCATGTAGACCATGGAAAATCCACATTAATCGCCGCACTCACAGGTACTCATCCTGACCGCTTGAAGGAGGAACAAGAGCGCGAAATGACCATCGAACTCGGGTTTGGTTGGTTAAATCTTCCCGACGGTGAAGAGGTGGGCATAGTGGATGTCCCAGGTCATCGCGATTTTATCGAAAACATGTTGGCTGGTATTGGTGGCATCGATGCAGCAATGCTGGTAATTGCCGCCGATGAAGGCGTTATGCCTCAGACAAAAGAACATCTCGCTATTCTCGATTTGCTCCAGATTCCAACCGGACTAATCGCCCTAACCAAGATAGATCTCGCATCAGACTCAGACTGGCTTGCCCTCGTTGAATCGGACATCCGCACCACAATAGCCGACACCGTTTTACAAGACGCACCCATCGCGCGCGTCTCTGCAAAAACAAAAACCGGTTTAGATGAACTAATTTCTACTTTGACGGATATCCTACAAGAAAAACCTGACCGCCTGGATCTAAGCCGTCCGCGCTTGCCAATCGATCGCGTCTTCAGCATGAGTGGATTTGGCACTATTGTCACTGGCACACTCAACGACGGTCATCTGGCGATCGGCGATGAAGTCGTTATTCTCCCTTCCGGCCAGAAGGGGAGAATCCGTGGCCTGCAAACCCATAAAAAGAAAGAAGAGATTGCTGTTCCAGGCTCACGCACGGCGGTAAATATTTCTGGAATTGCTACTGAAAAACTACGCCGCGGTGAAGTTGTAACTCATCCCAAACAATACCAACTTACCCGTCGTGTAGATACTCGCCTGCGATTGCTAAACGATATCAGTCAACCACTCAAACACAATACTGAAGTCAAAGTCTTTGTAGGCGCGAGTGATACCATTGCAACGACTCGTATTCTTGGTGTTGAAGAACTCAAACCCGGCGATGAAGGTTGGATTCAACTTGAATTGCGTGACCCGATCGTCGCCGTTCGCGGTGACCGATACGTCCTGCGTCGCCCCTCCCCCGGCGAGACAATTGGTGGTGGCACGATTGTAGACCATCAACCCAAAGGACGTCACAAACGATTTGATGAGAAAGTGCTCAAGTCTCTAGCCGCGTTGACGACTGGTTCTCCAGTTGACATATTGATGGAATCTTCATTGGCACTTAATGCTGCTCCTATTAAGGAAGTTGTTTCCCGTTCAAGGTTAGAATCCGAATCCGCGACACACGCCCTACAAGAATCCATTGAGGATGGTCAATTGGTGCAGCTCGAAGATGGTAACTTGACTATTACCAGCGATTTACTCGTCATCGCTGCGCCACATTGGAATTTTGTTCATGACAAGGCTCTCCAAGCGGTTAATACCCATCAAAACAGCTTCCCTCTTCGGCTAGGCATTCCCCGTGAAGAGCTCAAAAGCAGGCTTAAGATGGAATCTCGTGTGTTCAACGCGCTAATTAAGAAGTTAGTATCCACGAACAAGCTCAATGACGTTGAAGGAACAGTTTCCACTCCTGAGCACGAAATCCGTTTCGATAGCGATCAGCAGGCTAAAATTCAGGGACTGATGCGCCACTTTGAGGCTAATCCTTATGCACCACCTTCCTTAAAGGAAAGCCAGGCTGAAATTGGTGAAGAAATCATCACAGTATTGATCGAATTGGATCAGTTAATCCAACTTACGTCTGATGTAATTTTTCGCAAAGAAGACTATGAAGAGATGGTTGAAAAAGTACGCGCCTTCATCACAGAGAATGGCCAGATGACAGTAGCCGATGCACGCGATCTATTTGGTTCCAGCCGCAAATACATGCTATCTCTGTTAGAGCATATGGATGCTATTGGCGTTACAAAGCGAGATGGTGATTTCAGAAAGTTGAGAACATAATGTGTGGACGATTCACCCTAACTGTTGATCCAGCTGAATTACAAGATACCTTTGGCGATTACACTTTTCCTCCCCAATTCGCTCCTCGATTTAATATCGCCCCCACCCAACCCATTCTGATTATTCCAAACGACGGAAGCAACAAAACTGATTTCTTCATTTGGGGCCTGATCCCCTCCTGGGCTAAAGATGCGAATATTAGCAACCGTCTGATTAATGCGCGTGGTGAAACACTAGCCGAAAAACCGTCCTTCCGCGGCAGCTATAAATATAAGCGCTGCCTGATCCTGGCCGACGGCTTCTACGAATGGCAGAAACAGCCGGGTTCAAAGACAAAAGTGCCATACTTTATCTACATGAAAAACCGTCAGCCGTTTGTCTTTGCCGGCCTATGGGACGAGTGGAACAACCCGGATGGTTCACAGGTCCGTTCATGTACGATTGTGACGATTGAACCGAATGAGATGATGGCTGCGCTTCACAATCGCATGCCAGTTATTTTGCCCCCGGATGCTTACACGCAGTGGTTAGACAACGCGCCTCAACCTCCTGAAAACCTGCAACCGTTGATCAAACCCTATCCATCCGAAGAGATGGCTGCACACCCCGTTTCGACATTGGTGAACAATCCCAAGAAGGACCGTTCGGAATGCGTGGTGCCTTCCTAATTATCCAACAATTTAATTAGGAAGATCGCAGGATAAACGCAGGTTTAACGCTTAGTTGAGCGGCTTGACGGGCCTATTTTTTCCGTGTTATGATTCTCAATCGACGGAGAACATAATTGAATGACTAACGAATTCCAGGAAGAACCGCCTGTCTCATCGGGGAATTCAAAAGAGACCAGGGAAATCTCCACCACTGAGATAAAAGAAAAGGGTTTACTCTCCCGCTGGACAGATGCACTGCTTCAAATGGGATTGGGTGAGTCTATGTTGCGGGTGGGCACAAGCCTGTTGTCGTTGATGGTTATCGCTGTGGTCATCTGGCTGGTACAAATGTTTTATAGCCAGGCTCCCGATGCACAGGTCAGCGCCGCAGCCGCACAAGAACCTACTCCCACACCCGCAGTTAATATAAGAGAAGTTGCCCCTGTTGCAATTGAGTTTGACTACGAGGGCATCCCGCGCATGGCGCAACCTTTCACCACCATCCCTTCGAGGCCACGGCAGGAAATCACTACCTACACCGTGCAGGAAGGTGATACTCTTTTTGGAATCGCCGAGAAGTACGGCCTTGACCCACAAACTATCTTATGGGGTAACTATGCTATTTTGCTGGATGATCCACATGCGTTACGTGCCGGGCAAGAACTGAATATCTTGCCTGTCAATGGCACTTATTATGAATGGCAAGATGGGGATGGCTTGAATGGCGTCTCGAGCTTTTTTGGGGTAGCGCCTGAAGATATTATCAATTTCACCGGCAACGACCTAAATCCAGAAACAATTGGCGATATCGCTCGTCCGAATATTGAACCGGGAACTATGTTGATTGTCCCAGGTGGCAAGCGAGAATTTGTCACCTGGAGTGCGCCGCTGGGTGTCACACGTGAAAATCCGGCACTGGCACGCGTGCTTGGCCCCGGCGCTTGCGACCCTGTCGCAGGTGGTGCTATCGGTTTCGGAAATTTCGTCTGGCCAACCAATAAGCACTATCTCTCCGGCTTTGACTATTCACCCAAGTCCAATCACTGGGGTATTGACCTTGCCGGTTCTGTAGGCGAAGGCGTGTATGCCACTGATGCGGGTGTAGTGGTTTATTCAGGCTGGAATAATTATGGCTATGGCAATATGATCATAATCGATCACGGCAACGGTTTTCAATCGCTATACGCGCACTTGAGTGCAACATATCGATTTTGCGGTCAAAGTGTGGGGCAGGGTGAAGGCATCGGAGCAATTGGCAGTACTGGCAAGTCATCTGGTGCGCACCTGCATTTTGAGATCATGACAGCGACATTCAAGATCAATCCCTGGGATGTCTTACCGCCGCCATAACCATTGCTGTTTTTAATATCTCCCTTCATCCCGGGAGCATTATCGCGCTAACCAAAGAAACACATCTTCCAACGTCGGCTCGGTACGTTCCACAGAAAAAACTTCTATCCCTTTTACCTGTAACGATTTGCGCAAACCCTTTGCCGTTATCTCTCCGTTTGTGATGGCTCGGAGCTGGTCGCCGGCCATACCTGCTTGCAAGACCCCTTCAAATGTAGGCAGCGTATCAAGGGCTGTTTGCAATGGAGAGGCAGCCACCTGCCATATATCTCCAGATAGTACGTCATTTTTTAAATTGCCCGGCGTATCTATTGCCAACAATTTTCCCCGGCGCATGATACCCACACGCTCGCAGTACTCGGCCTCGTCCATGTAATGGGTGGTCACGAATACCGTTGCACCACTCGAGGCCAGATCGTAGATCAAATCCCAGAAAGCGCGGCGGGCAGTCGGGTCGACACCTGATGTTGGCTCGTCGAGAAAGAGCAGTTTTGGCTCATGCACCAGTGCAATGCCCAATGCCAGTCGCTGCCGCCAACCGGCCGAAAGCGAACCCGTCAGAGTGGATCCGTGCTCGGTCAGGTCAAGCAAACCCAGGGTCGATTCGATGCGTGCTTTGTCCGTAATTCCGTATACGCCGCCGTAAAATTCCATATTTTCCCAAACGGTCAGATCGTCATACAAGGCAAATTTCTGTGACATATAACCAGCTTGTGCACGCACTTCTTCCGATTGGCGGAATGTGTCATAGCCCAAGACCGTCGCGTGACCATCGGTAGGCTCCAACAATCCCAGCAACATGCGTATGGTCGTGGTTTTGCCCGAACCGTTCGGACCGAGATAGCCAACCACTTCGCCAGCTTTGATTTGAAACGAGACATGATCAACGGCGACGAAATCCCCAAAGTGACGGGTGAGATTATCGGTAATAACGACGGGGTCAGTCATGAGAATTCTCCGATAAAGCGATGAAAACGTCTTCGAGACTTGGTGAAACGGGACGCAGATCGGTCACTTCGCCCCCCTCGCTTCGTATCTTGGTTTTCAACCTGCTGAGGACAATTTCAGATTTCTTCTCCCCCACG
This sequence comes from uncultured Anaerolineaceae bacterium, assembly GCA_964500655.1. Lineage (GTDB taxonomy): Bacteria > Chloroflexota > Anaerolineae > Anaerolineales > Villigracilaceae > JAABUE01. Next base: position 14,829 of record CAZCPP010000002.1, read on the forward strand.
CGAACATGCAACCGGTCGCCAAAAGCTTGAACATCTTCAACATCCTCGTCTTGATGTGCAATCTTACGCAACAGTGTAATCGGCTGACCACGCAGTTCGAGGATGCGACCGTTGAGTGTAGTGCGCAAATCAGAGGGTGTGCCTTCGGCAATGATCTTTCCCTCTCGCATGAAACCAACGCGATTACAGCGCGCAGCTTCGTCCATGTAGGGAGTGGTGAGGAGGACAGAAACGCCTCTATCTTTCTCCCTCTCTCTTTGTCCCTCTCCCTGAGGGAGTGGGGTTGGGGTGAGGGGTGCAGAAACTAGTTTGATTACCAGCTGCCAGAAATCCTGTCGAGTGACGGGATCTACGCCAGTGGTGGGTTCGTCGAGCAGCAGCACGCGCGGTCGGGTGACGAGCGCGGAAGCCAAACCTAATTTCTGTTTCATACCACCAGAAAGCTGCCCGGCACGGCGGTCTTTGAATTCAGCCAGACCGACAAATTCAAGGATTTCCATGCTGACCGGCAGCCAATCTTTTGAAGAAAGGCCTCGCACTTCAGCAAAGAAGCGGATGTTTTCAAGCACGGTCAGGTCTTCGTAAAGTGAGAAACGCTGCGAAAGATAACCGATCTGCGAACGAGCCTGCTCGACTTGCCTTTGGACATCGTAGCCACCTACTTCAATCTCGCCTGAATCGGTCTGCAAAGCGCCGACCAGCAAACGAAGCGCTGTAGTTTTCCCTGCGCCATCTGAGCCGACCAGTCCGTAGATTTCACTCGCTTCGATGCGCAGGGAAATATCATTTACGGCATGATTGTCGCCAAAAGATTTATGCAAATGGTTAGCAAACACAAGCACAGTCATTTTATATTTCTCGCATTAAGATAGCTGAATAGAAACAAGACAACAAGGATAGCCTGTATAACGAAAGTTGGTAGCAAAGCAGAGAAAGGCACAAACCCAATCATGACCCCCCAAATCTGAACAGCGATTTCTCCAGCCACAACCAGCAATGTGATTGGTAAAACACCCTTTCGTTCAACCGGTTTTCGGTCAGCCCAGAGTAGTAAGACTGTCCAACCAATCATCAAAGGTGCTCCCATCCCCATGGCATAGCGATACGTAAAATCGGCTTGAAAATCTGTCGGGCGATTTACAAAAACAAACAGGGCAGGAATTAGCATAACCAATGCAGCCATAAAATCCAGAACTGCACCAGCCCAATAGCTAATTCGTAACCAAAATACGGGACGATCCTTCACTCCAATTCCTCGACTGGCGAAATGATCACAAGTGCTTCTTTTTCAGCCAGTTTTTCTAATTGCTTGCGGCTGGGTTGCCTTGGCAAACCATGCGCTTTTTGCATGATAAGGCCAATCATAAATGGATGACGCTGCAAGCGGATTTCAACGAAATCAGCCAGTCGACCGGGGTCAGTCACTACTTCAGCATGTCCCTGGAAAATCAAAGATTTTACTCGAACTTCCACTTGCGAGTTGGCCTGAATATTTCGTACCCAGTCAGCATGCAAACCACGCGCAGCGCCGAGATAGTACTTGCCATCGATCTCTTCGTACTGCAATGGGGTGACACGTTTCAAACCGGATTTTCTGCCTGTCGTTGTGAGCAACAAGATGATCCGTCCAACGATGGGCCCCAACCCGATCGCATACATAACACGATGAAGCTTTTGGATGTGCTTCATCCGTTGCCAGTTGAAATTAACAATACCCATAGTGACCTCACTCAGCGAATTTCACATCCGCAGGCATACCCGGCTTTAGCTTTCCTCCAGGATCATCCACTTTTAGCTTGACGGCATAAACCGTCGCACTGCGCCCTTCCACTGTCTGGACGTTGCGAGGAGTATATTCAGCTGTATCAGAGATATAAGTGACGTTTGCCGAAAAAGTTTCTCCGGGGAACGAATCGACTTTGACTTCGGCCTGCTGACCCAGCGAAATCTCGCCATATCGATCTTCGGGAACGTAAACGGTGATAGTCAACTCATCCAGATTGGCGAGGATAAAGACCGTTGCACCCGGTTGGACAAATTCGCCCGGTTCGACGTTGCGAGTCAAGACCGTGCCGTCAGCAGGGGCATTAACGACCAACTTTGCAATTTGAGTGTCAATCAAATTGAGATTAGCCTGAGCCTGTTCGACTGCCTTCTGCGCCTGATCAGCCGCCGATTGGGCCTGATCCATCGCCCCTTCAGCAGCAGCTACATCTGTTGATTGATCACCAGTCTGAAGATTTCGTAAAAAATCAAGTGCCGCGTAATAACGTTCTTGAGCCACGGACACCTCTGCACGTGCTTGGAGTACTTCATCGGCAGCTTGAGTGGTTAACAGGTCGTTATATGCTTTTTGTGCGTTCTCTAGTTCATCCTGCGCCTCGTCATACAGTATCTGGCTGACATCGGAAAGATGTTCATCACCGGTGCATCGGTAAATCTGATTCGTCAGGCGCGCATTGTTGACAAAGTATCCTTCATTGGTGCCACAATGAGTAGCGTTATAATGACCAACTGGCACATTGGAAGTGACAGAATTTTGGGCGCGATTATTTACATCTTTGGTGATCAAATACTCCAGGCGCGCATCCAGAAGGCGATTTTCACCGTGCAGAAAATCTGTTACTTCCAAAGATTGGGTAACCATAGTCAAATTTGCCTGGGCATCTTCCAGCGCCTCTTGAGCCACATCGACTTTCGACTGTGCAGCACTGATCTGTTCAGCACGCGTGAAGTACCAACCTGGCTGGTCAAACTGGTTCGGATCTTTCGAGAACCAATCTTGAAGGCGGGTAGCCTTATCCTGTTCCAAGGCAACCTCTAGAGTAATTTGATACTGGGACGTTGCTGTACTTAACGCACTCTGGGCCGCCTGGGATCCGGAAATAGCAGAATCCAATTGAGAGGCTACAACCGCTCGTTGTGCAGCCAGCAAGCTATCGTCCAGGTGAAAAAGCAGATCATCTTTTTTTACTGCGTCACCTTCGTCGGCGAGAACGTCGGTTACTTTACCAGCCATCTCTGGCGAGACACTGACGTCTACAGCTTCGATTGTGCCAGAAGCTTGGAGACCACTATTATTCTCATCGAAAAGTACTTGCAAGCCATAATAGCCGCCAACCAGTAAGGCTAGCAGCAGGACAATAATCACAGGGACAGGGGGGCGTTTGTTATGCATGGGTTTCTCCTAATCAAGTCTTTTACGGAAGCGCATGGCTGCCGCAGTCATAATGCCGACGCCAAAAATCGCCAAAGGAATAATCTCATTTTGTAGAGCCGCCGCGCCAACACCCTTGAGTAGCAAGGCACGGATGATGATCAGATAGTATCGCAGCGGGATGAAGTATGAGATCCAACGCAGCACGGTCGGCATGGCTTCGAGCGGGAAGAAAAAGCCAGAAAGAAAAATGGACGGCAGCATTGTCATCCATACTGTCAGCATTGCCTCTTGTTGGGTGTTTGCAATGGTGGATGCAAACAGGCCAATGCCCAACCCCGAAAGAAGCAACAGGCCTGAAAGTGCTATGATGAGCCCCAGATCGCCGCGAACAGGCACTTTGAACCATAGATTGCCAATTGCCAGTACGACGATTGTGTCGAACAACGACAGAATAACGTATGGCATCAGCTTGCCCACCACCAATTCCCAAGAGCGGATGGGCGTGACTATAAGCTGCTCGATTGTGCCACGTTCGCGTTCGCGGACGATGGTAGTGGCGGTCAGGATTGACGTGATAGCAAATAGAATCATGCCAATCACGCCAGGGATCATAAAATACGCGCTGACCAAATCGGGGTTGTACCAGACTTGCGGACGTACTTCCAGCGGCGGAGTGAACTCCGCGCTTCGTCCCAGGCGAGCAGCCTGCTCCTGCATTATTTTGGTCGCATGCGACTGACCAATAAGTCGCGCTGTCGAAAGAGCTGTGGCGCCGATATTTGGGTCTGAGCCATCCAGAATGACAGCTACTTGCGCATCTCCTTTTAGCAAGCGTTCACTATATTCTGATGGGATAATGACTGCTGCACGTGCTTCTCCCTTTTCGATCAGGTCATGGATTTCATCGTCTGAACCAACGTCGTATGCAATGAGGAAATAATCTGCGGCACGGAAGGCGTCCAGCAGGGCTCGTGATTCCGGGCTGCGTGATTGGTCCCAAACAGCGATCGGGATGTTACGCACATCGCTGGTGGCGGAATATCCCAGCAAGAACAGCTGCATGACCGGGATAACCAGGATCATCGCCAGCGTGCGCGGATCACGCAGAATCTGGATGAATTCCTTGCGAATAATAGATAATAGGCGAGAGTTCATAAGTCTCCTATTTGACTGGCTCACTATAAATGTGACGAATATCGGGCAACTCAGTAAAATAAAAATGCACCCAGATATAGAGGTGACTAAATACGGCTGCCAGCAAAGCAGCTTTCGATAAGGTGAAAAGTGCAATCGACCACAGAATTAGGAAGCCAAACTTGTACATGGCATTGCCTGTGTATTTGAACACACCTTGTTTGACGAAAGATGTATTGAGATATTTTTCGGGTTCAAAGTGGTCGATGCCATAGGCCCGATCGATGCCAAAATAGTGAGCAACTGAGTACATCGTATACCCAAAGGGAATCAGTAAAATAGCAGCAACTATATACATTAGAACAGGAGGACACCCCAACGTGTTGTAGTTGGAAATCCCCAGCAAAAGGATTGAAATCGGGCGGGCAACAAATAGAATTGTGAAGATGATTTTGAAAACCAGAAATCCGTTTTCACCAAAAATATTCTTCATCCAGTTGTGGTAGAGCTGCCCGCGCCAGATGAGCCACACAATAACCTGATGCGCCACGGGTACAGCTATAGCTATCCAGAACCAAATCTGTGTCCCTATCCCCCATAGTTGGCCGGTTAACATGTTATTGCGAGCAAGGACGGCTACACCTGTTAGCAAACCTCCCAAAGACAGATAATGCCAACCTTGTTTTGTAAACATCTCTCACTCCTTTACTTCTAAAATGCCATGTAGAAAAATCTCCATGTAATCCTCAAGCCGCATCTCTTGCAATTCGGGCGGCAGATCCGGGCTGGTCATCAAGAATTCCGTTAGATAAAAAGACATGATCGAGCCAATGAAAGCGCGTATCAATTGAGGTAAGGGTATGTTTCGAACACCACTTTCAGGAGAGTAAAAACGTTGCAACATGGGTAGAGCTTGCGGGAAAATAGTATCATACATCTTTTGAAAGTGCTCACCATTGAATTCTACGACTTCAATGAACATCAATTTTATAAATTCGGGATTGTTCCCTAATTCTTCCTGTACTGCTCGCGCAGAGTTACGGATAAAATCTTCGGTAGTATCACCAGGGGTACTTTTAATTATTGGTAATATTTTCAAGTAAGGATGCTGGTCAATAATCAGTTCCTGAAAAATTTCATCTTTGCTCTTGAAATGATTGTAAATTCCACTCAACGCAATTTCAGCTTTTTCTGCAATTTGCCGCATAGATGTAGCTGAATATCCCTGTTCAAGAAACAGATCATAAGCGGCTTTTTCTATTGCCAGTCGTGTTCGTTCGCCTTTAGATAAGGTAACTTCCTTCATTAAATTCCTTTGAATGAGCTGTTCTGGCATGGTTGATAAAAAAGTGCATGCGGTTGAAGAAGTTCACCTCGCTGACACCTGCATCGGCATCTAGAAAAAGCAAGTTTAATTGTGGGTATAACTCTCGCATTCGCTTTTCTACTCCCTTGGCGACAACGTGATTTGCAATGCATCCAAATGGCTGCAAACAAAGCACGTTATGGATGCCATCTTTCATAAAAGAAGCAATTTCTCCAGCGATCAGCCAATGTTCACCATATTGATGGTTCAAACTAACAATCTCTTTTGCTTTCCTAGCAATATCCTGAATGTCATGATGGGGGTGATAGAGTCGATACTTTTGCATGACTTCATCGAATTTGTCTAGGAAATTGCGGATGAGCTTTTTCCCCAATAAAGCCACCACCCATAACAAGCTTGGTCGTTTGAGGTGAGTCTTCACATGGATATCAGTACTGATGATCCCTCCGGAAAAGAATTCTAAAAAGGTGGGCATCATCACTTCGATATCTTGCTCCATTAGCCATTGGGCTACGTAATTATTAGAAAATTCGTTATATTTGACATAGATCTCACCAACAATACCTACCCTTGGATAATCCTGATCTTTGATGCTGATTGAATTGAAGTCAGTTACAGCCCTATCAAGTGTTTCGAGTAGCGCTGTTCTATTGAGGGGGATTGCCCCTTTCAAGAAGGGGTTCAAATATCGATTTACAACGCCTTGGGCTGCTCCTTTATGCTTTTCCCGAATTGCAGTGGAATAGTACATATCCGAAAGCGCGTCCGTAAACATCATACCAATCACGGCCTTATATAAATATTCCTTGATGTTAAATTCAAACCCTGGCTGGTCGTTGAGAAGTTGTAGGTTGGTCGAAAATGTCACTACAGGGACATTTTCAAACCCAGCAGAAACCAAAGCTTTTTTAACCATTGAAGGATAGCTGGAAGCACGGCATTGTCCCCCCGTTTGTGAGAATCCAATTGCTGTTTTAGCAAGATCATATTTTCCAGATTGGAGAGCTTTGATCAAATCGCCAATCGTGATGATCCCTGGATAACAGATTTCATTATTTGTAAACTTCAACCCCACATCGACGGATGTCCAATCAGCAGGCGGGAGAGCAACAATTTCGTAACCCATATCGATAAACGGTCTGACAAGCGACGGTGAGCAAAAAGCCGAAAAATCTGGGACAATTAGCGTCCTCTCACGATCCTCCGGTTGGAATACTCGGGTTGTCTTTCTGGGCTTGTAACTATGCTCACGTGGTTTTGTGTTTTGCTGAATCGTTTCCATCATTGACCGGAGCCTTAGCTTAGTGGAACCGGGACTCTCGATCTCATCGATGCGAATCACGGTGGGATTCTTTCCATACTCGTTGAGTATGGTTCTAACTTCTTCGAGAATAAATGGATCTGGTCCACAGCCGAAGGAATTTAACTGTACCACTTCCACATGATCCTGCTGTCCAGCCCAACGTGCGGCATGAAAATAGCGGTTGATATATTCCCATTGAGTCATCACATGACGGTTATCCAAGGTCTGATCTGGTTCCAAGGGAACAGAATCTTCTGTAATCACATCTAATCCGAAACTCGTCAGAATGTCTGGAACTTTGTGGTTAATCATTGGATCAATGTGATACGGACGCCCCAACAACAAAATGACTGGCCGTCCCTCTGCCCTGGCATCTATCAGGATATCATCAGCCAACGATCTGACCTGCGCTTTGAATTGTCTCTGAACTTCTATTGCTTTTCCAAAAGCCCGTCGAATTATTTTTTTGGGGATTCCTAGATTAGAAAGATAGCTGATACAAGCTCTTTTAAGTAACTGCTTGTCATCCAGGTTGATTGCTGGCATATCCAGTGGGATGTCATGCTTCAGTTTAGGATCAATCACACTGCGGATCACATCCGCATAACCGGAGACCACCGGGCAATTGAAACTGTTGGCTGAATCGCTAAAACTATTTTCTTCGAAAAAAACCATCGGGAAGAAGATGCGATCTACGTCAGCCTCGATCAAATCCATCACGTGTCCGCTTACCAGTTTAGCCGGAAAACATAGGTTTTCTGACATGATATGGGCTGCCCCCTTTTGGAAAATAGTATTGCTCGATGGCGCCGATAGTTTTATCTTGATACCGCATTCAAGAAATAAAGTGTTCCAAAATGGGAAGTTCTCATACTGGTTTAGCACGCGGGGGATACCTATAGTTAACTTGGGAACCGATTCTGGCTCCATGTTGCGATCAAATAGCAATTTATATTTTAAGGCTGGTAAGCTGACCCCTTGTCGCTCGACTATATCTCCATTGGTGAATATCTTTTCGCAACGATTGCCGGAATAGAAGGTGTTCCCATTCGGGAAAATCATCTTTGTGATTGCACAATTATTTTCACACCCCTGACAGCGGATCAATCGCTTGTTGTAATTATCAACCGTCTCAAATCGCTTTAACCCTAAAAAGGTGCTTTCCCCGTGTCCGTTACCGTTGTAAGAATCACTGGCTGTCAAAGCTGCTCCATAGGCTCCCATTAACTCTGTTATATCGGGACAGGTAATTGGCCTGCCTAGCAACTGTTCCATCGCCCTCTGGACAGCAGGATTTCGGAAAGTTCCGCCTTGAACAACAATGTGTTCTCCAAGTTGATCGGTGTTGGTAATCTTCAACACCTTATTCAACGCATTCTTAATAACCGAGAATGCTAATCCTGCGGAGATGTCATTGATTTCGGCACCCTCTCGCAAAGCTTGTTTTACCCGTGAGTTCATAAACACCGTGCAACGAGTTCCCAAATCACAAGGTGCTTCCGCAGAGCAGGCCTTTTGAGCGAAATCAGACACGTTGTAACCCATCGAGCGGGAAAATGCCTCGATAAAGAAACCACACCCTGAAGAACAAGCTTCGTTGATCTCAATATTTTGAATGAAGCCATCTTTAACGAAGATGGCTTTCATATCCTGACCACCGATATCCAGGATGAAAGAAACATTCCAATCGAAGGCTTTAGCTGCCCGGAAGTGAGCCAGTGTCTCCACCATTCCGTCATCAAATCCGTAGGCAGTACGGATCAGGTCTTCACCATATCCGGTCACAACGCTATTCACAATCTCGGGAGATTTCCCATTACATTCAAACAGATGGATGATTTCTCTCAGCCCATCCTGAACAGCTTTTATGGCATTTCCATGATTATTAGTGTAATGATCAAAGACAACTCTTCCCTTGGAATCAATCAAAACCAGTTTGGTGGTTGTCGAACCGGAATCTACCCCGAGGAATAACTTTTCTCCATTTAATTGAGCCACATCAATCCGTTCGATTTTTTGTTGAGTTCGAGTAGATTCCCAACTTTGATATTCCTTATCATCTTCGAATAAAGCCGTCAATCTGTTCTGGCTTGTGGTAGTATGAGTTTGGAGAGTTTTTAGCAACTTTTTGAGTGTGGAAAGTCTGTATGTCCGTTTCACCGATGTGTTTGCCAAGGCAGCTCCGAGGGCCGGCAGCAATTGGGAATTTTCAATTTCAAGAACATCGCTTGAATCCACATTCAGGGTTTTCATAAAGGCTTTTTTCAGAGCAGGTAAAAAAGTTAACGGCCCGCCACTGAACAGTATTAATGGGTTTGGATCGTATCCTCTTGAAAGAGTAGCTATAGTCTGCAAGACTACAGCATGGAATACTGAAGCAGCAATATCTTCTTTTGGAATATCGCGACTGAGTAAATTTTGCAAATCAGTTTTAGCGAAAACACCACAACGAGAAGCCATCGGGTAAATCATGGTGTGTTTGCTAGCCATTTGATTTAACTTTGATACTGGCACGTTCAATAGAGTCGCCATCTCGTCAATGAAGGCTCCCGTCCCTCCGGCGCAGGAACCATTCATGCGGATATCAGGATTGCCCTCGGTTCTGAAAAAAATCATCTTGGCATCTTCCCCCCCAATATCAATCAATGTATTTACATTTGGGTAAAGTTGGCTAACAACTTCAGCAGAAGCCACAACTTCTTGAATAAACGGCAGGTCGAATTTTTCACATATTCCCAACCCAGCAGAACCAGTAACCAAAAGATCGAATTTCACATCGCCAAGTCGTTCAGTCGCCTCTTCCAGCATAGTCTGCATAGTTTGGAGTGTTTCAGCGTTATGACGTCGATACACCGAAAATAGCAAATCCTTATCTCGGTCTAGAATCGCTACTTTAGCGGTTGTTGAGCCAATGTCAATTCCCATTTGAAGCTTTTGCATATTGACCTTTCACTAAAGGTGTATGAACGAACGTTCGTTTTTATTATACTAATTTTTTCATCCTTGTCAAGCAGGAAGAATGTTACTTTCCACCGTTCAAGTAGAAACCAGCATCCCTATTCAGCGTATATCTTATTGCCTCTATTCAGGCTGAATCAGTTTAGGTACAATCGACACCATGTCGCTCCCCTATTCAAACCATCAATTTGTTCAATGCAACTTACGCTACAACTTCACCATCAATTTATTAGATGGTGGATTTTTTGGCTTGGCAATTGGTTTCGCTTCCTTCATTACAATCATCCCGCTTTTCATCTCACAAATGACTGATTCAGCCCTTTTAATCGGTCTTGCACCTGCAATCCATAATGTCGGCTGGCAAATGCCCCAGTTATTGACAGCAGATTCAGTTTCCCAGGCAAGGCGAATCAAGCCTCTCGTACTGTGGGCGACGATCCACGAACGTTTACCATTTCTTGGCTTGGCAGTCGTCGCGTGGTTTCTTCCACAACTTGGTATAAAAATGGCCCTGTTCCTGACCTTCCTCTTGCTAATTTGGCAGGGATTAGGGGGCGGCTTCACTGCCAACGCTTGGACAAGTCTGATGACAAAAATCATGCCACCTAATTTACATGGGACATTTTTTGGTGCGCAAATGGCTGCCTTCACAGGAATGGAAGGGCTGTCTGCTGTTACCGCTGGGTTGATCCTCGATCGACTGGACGGCCCATTGGATTTCACTTTGTGTTTTTTGGCTGCTAGTGTTTTCTTTGGAGTCTCACTTATTTTTCTTGCCCTAACGCGAGAACCAGACGAAAACCTACAGCCAATTAAAAAAAAGTCTGACGGATTCTGGAAAGAATCTCAACGAATCCTTAAAAACAATCGAAATTTTGTCGCCTTTCTAGTAATGCGGTCACTCAGCCAGTTTGCAGCCATGGCCTTTTCGTTTTACATCGTTTATATCGTATGGACATTCGGTGTCAGCGAGGTTGTGGCTGGCCTGATGACAGGAGTCTTTTTGATATCGTCTATCGTTGCAAGCTTGGTGATGGGGCGATTGGCCGACAGTTGGAGTCCACGTGTGGTCATGATATTCGGAGCGCTGGCAGCGACATTAAGCGCTGCGCTTTCACTATTAGCCCCTTCGGCAAATTGGTTTTATTTCAATTTCATTCTAATCAGTATAGCAATTGTCGCTATTTGGACAATTCCTCTACCCCTCACAGTGCAGTTTGGAACTGAGGAAGAGCGGCCTTACTACATCGGTCTCTCCAACACACTCACTGCCCCGGCTGCCTTGTTGGCTCCTATTTTCGGTGGCTGGCTGGCAGATACGGTTGGGTTTCAGAGCACTTTCATGGTTTCAGCTATATGTGGATTGCTAATGGCTGCGATGCTATACTTTGTTGTGAAAGATCCTCCGCGCCAACAAGCTAGCGTTACACAACCAATCATTCGCACACCCGTGGATTAAGGAGAGTGCATGTCCCTGCTGAAAGAGAAAACATCTCAAACTATCGACATTCTACAAGAAACCGATATTGATCTATGGCTCACCTTTGTCCGTGAGACTTCTGGCGTACGTGACCCTGTGCTGGACATTTTGATCGGCCCCAATGACCTGACCTGGCAATCAGCGTTGATGTTTACCAAATCGGGCGAACGGATCGCGATAATTGGCAACTTGGAAAAGGAGGCGATCGAAAGACTCGGCGTTTTCAACACGGTGCTTGGATATGACGAAGGGATTCGAGAAATCCTGCGAGAAACCATTACCCGCATCAATCCGGACAAGGTGGCTGTGAATACCTCCCACGACAATGTCCAAGCTGACGGATTGACACACGCAATGTATGAGATGTTGATCGGTTACTTAGCGGACACACCCTACAGGGATAGACTAATAAGTGCCGAACCAGTTATCAATTGTCTGCGAGGGCGCAAAACCAAAACCGAAATAGGGCGCATCCGTAAAGCAGTTGAAATCACAGATCAAATCTACAGTCAAACATTTGAATTTATTCGCGTGGGCATGACCGAGGAAGAAGTTGCAGCTTATATGCATACCCAGATAACGGAAGCAGGTGTAGGTTTTGCCTGGCCGCGCGAATCGAATCCTGCCGTCAACAGTGGGCCGGAGTCACCGATCGGGCACAGTGGTCCTACCGCTATCAAGATTCAACCCGGACACATCCTGCACTTTGATTTTGGAGTGAAATACGAGGATTACTGTTCCGATATCCAACGCGCAGGTTATGTCCTACGGGAAGGTGAGACGGCAGCCCCAGATGAAGTCCAACGCGGTTTTGATACCGTTCGCAAGGCGATTGAAGCAGCGCGGGCTGCCATGCGGCCGGGTATCCAAGCCATGGAAATTGATCAAATTGCCCGTAAAATCGTTACCAAAGCCGGTTATCCAGAATTCAAGCACGCGCTCGGCCACCAACTCGGGCGAGTAGCCCACGATGGCGGCGCACTGCTTGGCCCGTTATGGGAAAAATATGGTAACTCGCCGAAATTGCAGCTGGAAATCGGCCACGTGTATACGATTGAACCTAGTCTACCCGTGCCGAGCTATGGGTATATTGGATTGGAAGAAGATGTTGTAATGACAGAGTCAGGGGCTGAATATTTAGGAGCGGTTCAAGAAAAACTGATTTTGCTGAGAAATATTTGAAAGGTTGGTCAACGCACACCAAATTTAATTTCAACTCCATAAGAAACTCCCGTGAAGCATTGCAATTAATATATAATATTTATAACTTCCCGATCATAGTGAGCAGGAGTTTCCCATGAGCCAGTACAGGGATCGAAGAAAAGAACCGCGCAAGAAAGTAATGGCGTTTACACCGGTCTATGAATTGGATAAGGGGAAATTACTAGGTTACCTTCGAGATTTGACATTACAGGGTGCTTTAGTAATCGGAGAAAAAAAGCTGGATGTTAACACACAGATTACACTTGCTATTGAACTTCCGGGGGACCTACCCAGCATCACTGAAATTCGTTTAGCAATTCCCGCCCGTGTTGCTCGTTGCATTGATGATGAAAGTCCAAATTCGTACAAAATTGGTTTCGAATTTAATGATATCAAACCTGAACACACTCATATTATTGAAGCGCTATTAGAAAGATATCATTTCCGCTATAAATTGCACTAACGCATACTTTCAGGACACAAGTCCTTCCTAATAATTGAAGAAGCCTATCATTAATAATCGGCTTCTTCAATTTCAGATTAACATCAATCTTTCACTCGATCAATTTCTAAATTCCGAAAAACAGTTCTCGAATGCCAAAATTAAGTTTGCGGAACTTTCTTGAACAACCTATTGCTTCTTGCATAAATCGCTAAACTTCCAAGTCATTTTTTTAGCGCAAAAATGAACTGTTAGGTCTAGATAATTACGCAATACTCTGTAAATGAGATCTCTTTCCCCAATGGATAATACGGAAGTAAATCCACTCGATAATCTTTAGAGGAAAAAGTTTGCATCAATTGAACAGTACGTCGTAACGCATTCCGATCCCATCCGAGTGGCAAACTCATTAGCTCCTCAAGAGCGGGGTGTGGATATTCTCCATACATCCTGTGATAAATGCTCCATTCAAATTGCCAAGCGTCCAATTCCCCATAAACTGAGAGTGCGGTGAAAAAGCCTTGTCGCAAATGTCGAATTTCATGAATGATAAGTCTTAGTACACGCGAATCGCTCAGTGCCTGGTCAGGTGAGAAATACAAGGAATTCAGGTTGATGTTTCGACCAATTGTCCACCAGGCTCCTATACTAGGTTTGGTTTGTTTAAAGGAAATCTTAGTGCTATGTGCTCGCATATACTCAACAGCAATGCGTCCTTCTTCCCCATGCTGAACAAGATTTTCCAACAGGGAATCCAGCCAAACTTTATGGTTCATTGTTTTCTTATAACCTGAACTCAAAATGATATTGGTATTGTTATAACACATACGTGAGTTATTGTATTTAATGCTTACAATTTCTCGCTGAGAGTGTAATTCAAATAAATTATATATCTGAATATGAGCATGCTATGAATAATAGCTTTGACATACTTTTTGAACAAGTCAATATTGGGCCTGTTGTAGCTCCAAATCGATTTTACCAGGTACCGCACTGTAATGGGATGGGGTATCGTATGCCACGTGCTTTAGCTGAAATGCGCAGGATCAAAGCTGAAGGGGGGTGGGGAGTTGTCTGTACTGAAGAAGTTGAGATCCATTACAGCTCCGACTTATCCCCAAGTATTGAGGGACGACTTTGGGATGATAAAGATTCTCCAGCATTAGTGTTGATGGCTGATGCTGTACATCAGCATGGGGCACTAGCGGGTATTGAATTGACCTATGGTGGGCACCACGCTTCTAATTTATATTCTCGGGCAGTTGGATTCAGCCCACGCTCAGTAAGCCTTGATGGATATTTTCCGGGTCAGACTCGCCGCCTGGATAAAGATGACATCCACAATCTGCGTCGCTGGCACCGAGCAGCTGCTATTCGTGCTATGTAGGCAGGTTTTGATATCATTTATTGTTATGCGGGCCATAATTTATCCCTAGCAATGCATTTTTTACTAAAACATTATAACGACCGTAACGATGAATATGGGGGCGTTATCGAGAATCGAGTGCGTTTTTTGAAAGAGTTAATTGAAGATACTAAAGATGCAGTTGGGGATAAGTGTGCGGTAGCGGTGCATTTGGCAGTTGATGAGTTACTTGGAGGTGAAGGTATTACATCTCAGGGAGAGGGCCATGAGATTGTTGCTTTGCTTTCGGAACTCCCAGACCTATGGGATGTCAACTTAAGCGGATGGAAAAACGATTCTGCTACCGCCAGATTCAAACAAGAAGGGTATCAGGAAAAGTATATCAGCTTCGTAAAGTCATTGATCAGCAAGCCAGTAGTAGGAGTTGGGCGGTATACAACCCCGGATGCGATGTTATCTCTTGTCCAACGTGGAATTGTTGATTTAATTGGCGCGGCCCGCCCTTCGATTGCCGATCCATTTCTACCGACCAAGATTAAGGAAAACCGTATCGAGGATATTCGAGAATGTATTGGCTGCAATATTTGTGTCAGTGCTGATGTATTGAGTGTTCCCATTCGCTGCACCCAAAATCCAACTATGGGAGAGGAATGGCGGCGGGGTTGGCATCCAGAACATATTTCAGAAAAAAAGGAATCAAGAGAAATTTTTATTGTTGGTGGTGGTTCTGCCGGCCTTGAGTGTGCGCGTGCTCTAGGAGCACGAGGGTATCAAGTTGTCTTGGTTGAAAAACGAAGAGAATTCGGCGGAAGGGTCGCTCTCGAATCGGCTTTACCGGGGTTGATAGAGTGGCGGCGGGTAATAGATTGGCGACTGACCCAAATTGAAAAGATGGATAATATTTCCACATATCTGGAAAGTCCAATGACAGCTGAAGAAATCCTAGAAACGGAATATGAGCATGTAATTCTTGCTACCGGTGCAACGTGGCGAGCTGATGGCATTGGACGTCACAGTTGAAAGCCAATCAAGGGACATGAATTACCGCATGTATTCACTCCCAATAATCTGATGACTGGGAATATGCCCACAGACCATATGCTAATTTATGATGATGATCACTACTACCTGAGTAGCGTTTTAGCGGATTTGCTTCACAACGCGGGGTGGGATATTTCTATTGTGACACCGGCTCCAGTGGTTGCATACTGGTCTCAATATACTCTTGAGCAGGAACACATTCATCAAAGGATGATAAAAGCTGGTACGAGAATTTTCACGCAACAAATTCTCAAGGAAATTCAACCAGAACATGTCTCATTGGCATATTCGGTATCTGGCAGAGAAACAGAACTAGAGGTTGATTCAGTCGTATTGGTGACAGATCGCCTTCCAACTGATGAACTCTATCATGAACTCAAACCTGCCCAAAAAGAGGGGCGTATAAAGACGTTGCGAGTCATTGGAGATGCTGAAGCACCAGGTATCATTGCTCAAGCTGTCTTTTCAGGTCACCTCGCAGCTCGCCAAATGGATGAAAAGGAATCTGATGATACGCCTTTTAAAATTGAGCGAGAAAATACATAATTGCATAAATCTTGGCTGAGTGTAAAGATTCTCTTATTAACTGATGTTACGCGGCTTTGAGCAGTTGGAGTTCATCATAAGCACT
>CAZCPP010000003.1:0-30505 GCA_964500655.1 uncultured Anaerolineaceae bacterium
ACGTACTACGTAATTCTTTTTGGTTTCATAGACGTCAGTAGGCGGGCTCCACACACCAGCGCGAACTTGCACTTGCCATTCGACAGTATGTAACATTTCCCGGCGCGATTCAACAGGGCTGCTTGATGACGAGCGAGATTTTTTTTTTATGGACGTGGGCATACCTACTCCTTTCGCCCAGCCTGTGTGCTCCGCACATAAGCTGCTTTATCTATCGACAACTATATCCAACAATACTAGAAAAGATAGCGCCCCCGGCGGGATTCGAACCCACAACCTACGGCTTAGAAGGCCGGTGCTCTGTCCGTTGAGCTACAGGGGCAAGGAAGAATTGTATCAACCTAAGAATAATCATTCTTTTGGTATGGTCTCAAACCCTTATACACGCGCGGGCCACTAAGAGTACGCAAGATCGTATGTGCCGGGCGACCTAATTGAGCTGCAAGTTTCTCAGAGTTCATCGGTAAATTCTCATTTGTGAGAAAAAGACGAAACACTGCATCAACCATTGCAGTATGTTCTGTTAAAAATTCCGGGCGGCGCGCACAATGCGACATGAGTGCGTGCTGGATACCATCAACAGGTTTGACTTCAGCAGTTTTGGGATCCACCCAATCAATCATTTCCCCTTCTTGAACTTCTGCAAATAAATCCTGGTGTTCAGTACACAATAGAGATCGTAAATAGACGTGCCAATCTCGTTCGTTTTTCTGCCACCAGTCAAAGTCTATATGAAAGGGGGTCTGTAATGTTGGTTTTACCAAGCTCGGACGCTTTATCTGAACCGTGCTTGTTGTTTTACCCTCGGTCATTCGGCCTCCCGATACCCCTCTTCTTCTCCCAAACGATAGTGTAAGTCTCCAACATGTTCAAATTCATCCGGTCGGCTGGCCAATAATGACATCAACGGCGCAAATGGAACACGTTTCAAAATGTTTACAGCTGCGTACAACTCCTGTGCATGTGTATGTCCTTGTGGGTTGAGCTTGGTCAATTCACGCATTACACTGATCACAATTTTGTCAAATTGACGCTTCTTCTGAGTAGATGGATCCCAAAGCTGGTCAGCTGCATCAATCGCGGGAAGAGCAAAGGCCATACGGTCATTTATCTCTGCGGTTACAGTCTGTTTTAGCAAAGCAAATACAATACCACCATCCGCTCCCACAATCACAGTACGAACCCAATCCTTGGTAGTACGGTGAGTTTTAGCCTCAATAACAACTTCACCAGGCTTTTTACCTTGTCGGATGCACACCAAACTACCTGGCATCAATTCATGCGATTCATACCACTCGCGTAATCCACTCACATACCGCTCTTCACGTACTACCCACCCAGGAAACTTATCGCCAGTTTCGCCATCTACCAACGTGAAGCGGACCCGAGGTGATTCGTAAGCAGTTGGGAACATTGGCTGCACAAGAGGAGCAACTGGTAACGTACCTGCACGCCAATGTGGATAGATCAAACTAATGGTGACCTCATGCGCTTCTTCCACAGACATTGGGCTTGATTCCCCTAATTCATCATCCAATTGGCTCTCAAGTTTGAGCATGTCATCAGTCAAGTGGCTTCGATCGTGTTCAATGGGTGTGTAGCGTAAAAATAATGGAACTTCACGAACATTTTCTGGCTCAAGTCGGTATAAGCACCATAATACTTTTCCCGCGGGTCCAACCTCATCAAAGCGGTCATCTTCCTGCAAAGCAAGATTTAATGAAAACTCAGCTAACTTGAGATTGACGCCCTCAGGTAATTCGACATCCTTCAATAGATCCATGGTGGGCAGTGGTTCTCCTTCAGCCATATCCAATACCGCTTCGGCTAAATTGAGATGACCTTGATTGACAGCAACCAATAAGGCGCGTGGGAACCATCGTCCGGCAATTCGAACTAAATCTTCGTCATTAGTAAATGCGGCTTCCAAACTCTCTTCAATCTCAGCTCCAAAAGATGACTGTATCAACTTAGGATTGAGATTATCTTCTTCTTTATCAGTTGCAGGTTCATCGTTCAATCCATGATCCGCGAGACTAGCCGCAAACAACTTACTTTCTCCACCCTCAAATTCAACCGTAAGCACGTCAAAGTCGCCATATTGAGGATTTATGCCGGGGCGCACCGCCGAAACAGATCCTTTGGCCCAATCCAACGCCGGAAAGCTAAGTTGGTCACCATTTTTGTATGTTTCTTTGGGAAGAAATACTTTTCCATTCGCCTTTTGCTTCTCGGCTTGCGCGGCTTTCTCAGAGCGAATGCGTTCTTCAACCAATACCCTCACAAGTTCATTTGACGATAGAGGTGTTTCACTCTCGAAGAGATGATTGTGTAGTTTTTCTAAGTCATTTTTGCTGATCTTGAGATTTTGCCAATAATCAGCAGGTATAGAAAGGGGGATGCTTGCCATAAGTTGCCTTGTACTTGGGTTTATGGATGGTTTCCTGCAAATCCGAAGTGCAGGGCCACCAATTAATATTATACCCTAACCAAATCACTAGGAAGAAATGCGAAAATGGATTTATTTACTCGAATTTTCCTCTTGACTCGGTTAGCAAGCAAGATTATACTACGTTTCTACGAATAATCGGATTAATCAAATATATAAAATGTTTCGTAACCGATCTGCAACTATTTCGCTTTCTGAATTTCTACGCTACCTCGCTCAACATGAGGAAGTCAACGAACAAAGACTTCCCGCCCTGAACGAACTAAGTCGTGAACTCGGTGTTGGTCTGGCTTCTCTACGGGAGCAATTAGAAGTTGCACGCGCGTTGGGACTGGTTGAAGTCAAACCTAGAACTGGGACGAGGCGACTTCCCTACACGTTTACTCCAGCGGTTTGCCAAAGTTTAAGATACGCTTTGGCCTTAGACAACGATTACTTCCGCAAATTTGCCGAATTGCGGAATCACATTGAAGGCGCTTACTGGCATGAAGCGGTGGAATTACTTCTTGAAGAAGATAAACAAGAGTTACAACATTTGGTATCACAGGCGAAAGACAAACTACACGGTAATTCTATTCAAATTCCCCACGAAGAACATAAAAATTTACATATGGTCATCTATCAACGATTAGATAATCCCTTTGTGACTGGCTTGCTAGAAGCTTATTGGGATGCATATGAAACAGTTGGTTTGAATGTTTTTACGGGCGGGTTGACATACCTTGAAGAAGTTTGGGAGTATCATTCCCAGATGGTTGAAGCGATCTGTAATACAGACTATGAAGCGGGATATCAGGCATTTATCCAGCATGCAGATCTTCTTTACCACCGATCTGATAGTGAATAAACCTATTTCATGAGGTGAAATTGAGAAAATGAGGAGTTTATGTCCGAAAAAATAGTAAATGATTTTTCCATCACCGTTGGCACTGTCAATGGCTCGGGCAGCCAAACTGCGAATACAACTATCCTGCGCTCACTTTTCAGAATGGGTATTCCAGTTTCAGGTAAGAACATGTTCCCGTCAAACATACAAGGGTTGCCAACTTGGTATACCATTCGTGTTAACAAAGATGGGTTCACGGCTCGTCGAGAAGAATACGAGATTATTGTCTGCATGAATCCACAATCATTTGCGCGAGACCTGGCAGCTGTTTCGCCCGGCGGTGCATTTTTCTACAACGACAGCATTAAGCTAGACATCAATCGAGACGACATATTCGTCTATGCGATGCCTGTAAAAGAGATTATGCGCGATCAAAAAGATGTGCCATCTAAGCTAAAGGATCTAGTTGCCAATATGGTGTATGTAGGTATTCTGTCTCAAACGATTGGGATCGATCTTGAAAAGATTAAAGTCGCGTTGGAATTTCACTTCAAGAACAAGCAAAAACCAGTCGACTTGAACTTCAATGTTGTTCAGGTAGCTGCGACGTGGGCAAAAGAAAATATCGAAAAGAAAGATCCTTATTTTGTTGAATCAATGAGCAAAACCGAGGGTCTCATAATGACCGACGGCAACACAGCTGGTGCACTTGGTTCCATATACGGTGGTGTGCAATTTACAGCCTGGTATCCCATCACCCCCGCATCTTCCCTGGTGGAAGAAGTGGTGGAATATCTTCCTCAACTTCGCAAGTATGAAGACGGCAAGAATACTTATGCTGTTGTACAGGCAGAAGATGAACTAGCCGCTATCGGCATGACGATTGGTGCTGGATGGGCCGGGCTACGTGCCATGACCTCCACGTCCGGCCCCGGTTTGAGCCTGATGACAGAATTTGCCGGGTTGGCCTACTATGGTGAAGTCCCAATTGTGGTTTGGGATGTACAGCGTGTAGGTCCCAGCACTGGTTTACCTACACGAACTTCGCAGGGAGATTTAACCTTTACACACTATATGGGCCACGGCGACACTGAACAGGTGATCCTTTTACCAGGTACAGTCAATGAGTGTTTCGAGTTTGGTTGGCGGTCTTTTGATATCGCCGAACATATGCAGACACCTGTGTTCGTGTTGAGTGATCTTGATCTTGGCATGAATCAATGGATGGCGGAGCCCTTCAAATATCCGGATACTCCGATGGATCGCGGGAAAGTACTTTGGGAGGAAGATCTGGAGAAATTAAAAGGCGATTGGGGACGATATAGAGATGTGGATGGCGATGGTATCCCCTATCGCACTTTCCCAGGCAACAAACATCCGGCTAGTGCTTACTTCATGCGCGGTACCGGTCACAACGAAAACGCACGCTATAGTGAAGATTCCGATACCTGGGCGAAGATGATGGATCGCATCAAAAGGAAATACCGCAACGCCGCAAAATTCATTCCTGAGCCTATCGTCGAAAAGACTAAAGGCGCAAAAATAGGCATCATTGCGTTCGGTTCAACCGAACCCGCTATTCGTGAGGCTCGTCACCAACTCGAAACCCCGCCCGAAAGAGGCGGGGAAACGGAAGCAGGCATCAAGTCCGATTCGATGCGCATACGTGGAGTACCATTTATTGATGAGGTTCAGAAGTTCATCGAATCCCATGAACACAATTATGTTGTCGAAATGAACCGTGACGGGCAGATGTATCAACTCTTACTGGTGGAATACCCTAAACTGGCAGATAAGCTGACCTCGGTCGCTTTCAATGATGGCCTGCCTGCCACAGCTAAATGGGTCAAGGAAAGCATCCTCGCAAAGGAGGTGAAATAATGGCTGAAGCTTTACCGATGGCAAACAAACAGAACGCGAAAGTCAATTCAGCTGGCCTGGCAAAAACAGATTACCGAGGCAACCCGACAACTTTATGTCAGGGTTGCGGACATAATTCGATTTCCAATCAAATCGTTGCCGCTTGCTATGAAATGGACGTCGTCCCCGAGCAACTTGTCAAATTTAGCGGAATTGGTTGCTCCAGTAAAAGTCCCACTTATTTCCTGAATCGCTCTTTCGGTTTTAACAGTTTGCATGGACGCATGCCGTCGATTGCAACGGGCGCTCTTTTTGCAGACATTAACTTGCGCGGCCTGGGCGTCTCTGGCGATGGCGACTCGGCCAGTATCGGTATGGGGCAGTTCAAACATGCTGTCCGTCGCAACTTGCCGATGGTTTATATTATCGAAAACAATGGCGTTTATGGGTTGACTAAAGGTCAATTTTCGGCTACAGCTGAAGTAGGCCTTAGTCTGAAGCATCAGGGCACCAATCCTTATATGCCGATTGATATCGCCTGGGAAGCGTTGGTGGGCGGAGCTACGTTCGTAGCACGGTCTTTCGCAGGTGACCCCAAGCAAGTCAAGGAGCTTATCAAAGCTGCTATTGGACATAAAGGCATTGCCATCCTGGACATCATCAGCCCTTGTGTCACTTTCAATAACCAGGATAACGCCTATCACTCTTATTCATGGGGTAAACAACACGAAATCGCCCTGCATGAACTTTCTTATGTTCCTCCAGCAACTGAGATTTTGGTTGATTATGAAGCCGGTGAGGACATAGAAGTTAACTTGCACGATGGCTCAACAATTATGCTGCAGAAACTTGAACATAATTTTGATCCCTCGAATAGAGCTGAATCCATCCAGATACTAGAGGAAGCGAACTCGTGCAATTGCTTGCTGACTGGATTAATATATGTGGATCCAAGCAAGCCGGAATTGACCGAGCTTTACAATCTGGTGGATGAACCACTCAACCGCCTCGAAGAAAAGGACCTGCGGCCTGCACCCGAATCGATTGACATGATCAATGACTTGATGTTCTAGCTCACAAAGCTACACCTCCACCCCTCTTCCTGATTGGAAGAGGGGTTTTCTTTCAGGTATACTTTTCGTATGTCTGAAATTGATGCATCGAAAATAATCGACCAAAACGAGCTAGATTTCAAATACATCCGCGCTGACGGCCCCGGCGGGCAAAATGTCAATAAGGTCTCGACGGCTGTACAGCTGCGTTTCGATGTGGTCAATTCAGCTTCATTACCCGAGTATGTTAAACGCCGTCTTATAAAACTGGCTGGTAAACGTATGAATCAGGATGGCATTCTGATCATTGATGCGCGCAGGTACCGTACTCAGGAGGAAAATCGGGAGGATGTAATCCGTAGGTTACACGAACTGATCAGTCAGGCATTGAAGAAACCTAAAAAGCGTAAACCGACCAGGCCTTCACGCTCATCGCAAGAACAAAGGCTTAAAGAAAAGAAGCGCAGAGGGGGTATCAAACAGAAGCGTGCCAAACAGTTCTTTGAAGATGAATAATTCTATTTGCTAGGAGAATCCTTATGGAGAACAGGGTAGTCGTCATCACAGGCTCAACACGCGGAATTGGTTATGGTTTGGCCAAGGCATTCCTTTCATTGGGGTGCTCAGTCACGGTCAGTGGGCGAGGGGAAGAAGCTGTTGAAAAGGCAGTAGCAGGCTTGAGATCTGAATATGAAGCGGAACGCATCTTTGGACAGTCATGTGACGTGACGATCTTCGATCAAGTACAGGCGCTTTGGAATCAATCCGTCGAGAAGTTTGGGAAAATAGATATTTGGATCAATAATGCCGGCCAAAGCGGCAATCAAGGTATGGTATGGGAGCTATCCGCTGAAGGTGCTCGAATTCCAATAAAAACCAATATTTTGGGGACAATTTATGGGTCGCAGATTGCTGTGCGGGGAATGTTAGCTCAGGGAAATGGAGCAATCTATAACATGGAGGGTATGGGCAGCGATGGGCGCAAGCACGCCGGGCTGACCCTGTACGGCACGAGTAAATACGCCGTCCACTATTTCACTGAAAGTTTAGCATTGGAGGTAAAAGGCACACCTGTAATAATGGGTGCTTTACGACCCGGCATGGTAGCCACCGATCTGATCACAGACCACTACAAAAACCGTCCTGAAGAGTGGCAGCGTGTCAGGAAGATATTCAACATCATCGCCGATAGCGTTGAGAACGTTTCGCCCTGGCTGGCAAGAAGAATACTGGCCAATCAAAAGAATGGTGCGCTGCTGGTTTATTCATCAATGTGGAAACTGCTGTGGAGATTCGTGAGCCAGTCCTTCATCAGGCGCAATTTATTTCAATAAAACCAAGTCTCGCCCGGGAAGAGTGATATCCGGGCGAGACTTGATAGACTATTCTTTCAGATTTAAGTTACTGAACTCGCAGCCAACGAATGCTGTTGGAGCGGCATTTTGGACAAATGCGTTCTTTATTGACTTCGTATTGAACCTTCCACTCATTTCCACAGCGCATACATTCAAAAGCAGCCTCTTGCCCTTCATCTTTAGGCCGGGGGTTGCGCGGGCTGGGTACTTTGGCTTCAATTAAAACTTCGCTTGTTTGTTCCAATTCTTCTCGGGTGACATTCTGGCGTCTTTTTTCAGCTTCTTCCATAATGGTCTGCCAACGAGCGCCCTCGGCAGCTGAACACCACTCAAGTAACAACCGATCAGGACGCAGATCGGCTTTCTCCATACCATCCCATAAGCCGTCCAGGCGGCGCACAGTACTACGGTTGGCGTCTATGTAGTGACAGTCGACGTAATGGCAGCCAGATACCAGTACAACCGGCGCACCCTTGCGGAAAGCGTACCAGACAAAATCCGAACTCACACGCCCTGAACACATGGTTCGAATAATGCGCGCATTGGGTGGATAGGCCATACGACTTACACCGGCTGTATCCGCGCCAGCGTAGGAGCACCAGTTACAGGCGAAGGTAACCACCGTCTCCTGAGGATCTTCGGCCAGCATGGCATCTATTTGGGCGTAGATGGCCTGATCGGAAAAATGCCGCATAGAAATGGCTTCAAATTTACATTCCGCTGCACAGGTTCCACACCCGGTGCATGCAGCGCTGGTCACATGTGCAACTTGCTTCTTTTCCCAGTTAATTGCGCTGAATGGACACACCGGGGCACACAGCCCACATTTTTTACACAAATCTTCGTCTACAACAGCGGTGATCGCTTCGACACTCAGCTCGCTCTTGCTCAACAAGATAGAAGAATGCGAAGCAGCCGCACTTGCCTGCGTGACGCTTTCCCGTACATCCTTGGGACTCTCAGCACCTCCAGCGATGAAAACTCCCTTGGTTGGTGTGTCTACCGGTTTCAGCTTGGCATGGGCTTCTTTCAAGAAGCCACTAGGGGATTTTGATAAACTGACCATCTGTCGGATGGATTCTGTGTTGACAGCAGGAGTAGCTCCGACAGCCAGCACCAGCATATCGAATTCGTGATCCTCCAAACGATTTCCGGTTGTGTTCTCAACGGTAAACTTCAGATTGCCAGTTGCATCATCCTGGTTTACTTCCCCTGGCAAGCCGCGAACATAACGCACACCGTTGCTCTTGCTGCGCATCAACAGCTCTTCAAAGCCTTTACCAAATGCGCGCAGGTCCATGTAGAAAACTGTAGATTCGATATCGGGATAATTATCCTTCAGGTATTGTGTGGATTTGATGGTGTTCATGCAACAAATGTTAGAACAATATGGATTTCCAGAGTCAGAACCATTAGTCCGTGAGCCAACACATTGAATGAAACCGATGCGCTTAGGTTTTTCAAGGTCGCTTGGCCGGCCCAGGTGCCCTTCCAAAGGTCCACCTGTAGATATAAGCCGTTCAAACTCCATGCTGGTCACCACATTCGGGAAACGAGTATAACCATATTCATCCAGCGCAGACGGATCATACACATCCATACCTGTCGCAACAATAATAGCGCCTACTTCCACGTCAATAATTTCGTCCTGCATGTCAAAGTCAATGCATTTCTTGTCACAAGCTTCAATACATTTTCCGCAGGCAATAGGGTTTTGTCCCAGGCATTCGTGGGCATTGACGATGTAAGCAGAAGGTACTGCTTGAGGGAATGGTATGTGTATGGCTTTGCGGCTGCCGAGTCCAATTTGGAATTCATCTGGGAAGGCAACCGGGCAAACTGTGGCGCAATCACCACAGGAAGTACATTCGTTCTCGTCTACATAGCGAGCTTTCCTGCGAATGCGGGTCTTGAAATTGCCCACATATCCGGAAATATCTTCAACTTCGCTATTTGTCAGCAGCTTGATGTTGGGATGTCGACCGACATCCATCATTTTAGGCCCGAGTATTCATATACTACACTCGATGTCTGGGTAGACTTTATCTAGCTGCGCCATGATGCCACCGATAGACGGTTGGCGTTCAACCAAATAGACCCGATTCCCACCATCGGCTAAATCCAGGGCGGCCTGAATGCCAGCCACGCCGCCGCCAATCACTAGGGCTGCTTTGGTTACCGGTATCTGCTCCTCGTCTTGCGGATAAAGCCAATGCGAGCGTGCAACTGCGACGTTAACAATACCTTTTGCCTTGCGTGTGGCTGCCTCGCGGTCATTGGGTGTAACCCACGAACAATGCTCGCGAATATTTGCCATTTCCAAAAGGTACGGATTAAGACCCGCTCCTTGGATGCAAGTTCGGAATATGGGTTCATACGAGGAGGGTGAACAGGAAGCGACAACAACACGATTCAGGTTTTGCTCCCGAATAACTTGTTGGATTTCCTGTTGACCCGGGTCTGCGCAGGTATAACGATTCCGCACCGCGGATACAACTCCCGGTAAAGTCGCAGCGTAATCAGCTACAGCCTGAGTATCAACAGCCCCGGCAATGTTTGAACCACAATCACAAACAAAAACACCTATGCGTAGATTTTCAGTCTCCAATGGATACCTCCTGCATCTTATCCTGCTCGCGTTACTCAGAGAGCCCTTCAGCGATCAGGGTAGTCAGGTCACGTATTTTTATTGATAAATCCTCGCCCAAGAGAGGATCGTTCTGGGCACACTTGAAATGGATTTGGCATTTTTGACAAGTGGTAACAAGCAAATCTGCATTTGTGGATCGAGCTTCTTCCAGGCGTTCCACCTGAATATTCTTACTAACTTGCCCACAGCTGCTCCAATTCGATGTCCCGCAACATAAACTGGCCTCAGCGTGTCTCCCCATTTCTGTCAGTTCAAACCCTAGGTCGTTCATTACTTGACGAGGTGCATCATACACACCAAGGTGGCGACCCAATCGACAAGGATCTTGGTATGTGACATGCAAACCCGCGGGAGAGATATTTGAAATGTCTATATCGCTTTTAACCAGAAGCTCTGTTAAATGTAGCACTTCTAGACCGTGATCTTCCAGGTATTGTGGATAATCAAGCTTGAGCGTGCGGGCACACTCTGGGCAAGTGGTCACAATGCGTTTAGCTCCACTGATTTTGATGTGCTCCACATTCAACTTCGCCAAAGCCTGAAAGTTTTCAATATCGCCCTGCCACAACTGATCATGACCACAGCAACGCTCGTCCGCGAGCACCTGCGGTTTGATACCAAGATAATTCAATATTTTCACAGCGGCTTGGGCAATTTCGACTCCCTCTACTTCGAGATTTTTAAATATGGGATCATAATAAGGCATGCAGCCGACAAAATAAAGCGTATCTGAATCGTCTGAAGTCTCAAGGTTGCCCTGCAACCAATCCAGACGGTTTTGTTTCATATCAGGATTGGTCATCATCCGACCTATAGTCTGGGTCATCTCACTGTGGGTGCAATCACCGCAACGATCATCTTGCCGAGCTAGTCCGCGTGCATCACGCAAAAACTCCGAGAAATGCACATCAGATGGGCATAGTTCAGTACAGCGTTTACAGGTCAGACATGACCAAAACAAATGATCATCCATGAAAGAATCCGGTTGTCCCTGGATGGTTTTTTCGATTAATAAGCGTGGGCTGGCATGCTCACGGGTTTCCCAGCGAGTGATCGGACACACAGATGCACATTTACCACAATCAAGACAATACCAGACTCGATATTTAGAGATTATGTCTTGAAACACGTTCATGGTTGACTCCGCTTACTGTTTAATCCATCAATAAAATTGTGTATCTTATTCACTAACTCCTGCCCCTCGCCCGCAGATACCCAATCTAGTTGCAATTGGTAATCGCTGCATCCCAATACCGATACCAGACCTTTGGCCTCGGCATAAACATCCTCGGCATGGCGGTATCCAAACTCAAAGTTACACTTATCTGGTGGGCAACCCAACATTAGAATCCCATCTGCTCCATTTTCAAAAGCTTTCAGGATAATACCCGGGCTGATCTGCCCCAGACAATTTACCTTGAGTGGAAAAACTCCTGTAGGATAAACAAGTCGTTCCGCACCTGCTGTTTCAAGGCCGCTGTAAGCATTCCAATTGCAAGTGAACACGATCACTTTTGAGGACGCCATCGTTTCCTTAATCTCCACCAGCTACCATCATCGAAAGTACAGTTTCCAGTTGTACATCTGGAGTGTATTCAAGCTCAATCGCGTCTGAGGGACAATGCGCGGCACAAGTACCACACTCAGTACAAATGACCGGGTCAATTCGAGCAGCTCTTTCAGGAGTTTCGCCAATTATTTCAGGAGCGCCGAATTCACAGATTTCCACACAGGTACCACAGGCTCGACATCTTGCCGAATCAACTTTTGCAGAACGTGTTGTTTGACTATCAATTTTGCCAAGCCAGGCTGCCGTTCGTGCAGCCACGGCTTGCCCAGATAAGTCTGAATCAAGAGCTGTATCACATAAGAAGATTCCCGGTCGATGGGTTGTAAGCCCTCCCCATTCAGTTTGAACTCGAGGTCGTAATCCATTCCCTCCAAAAGCATCCAGCAACCGTTTCATTTCACCTTTATCCACTGGAGCTATGATGAGCGCCTCCCCTCCCCAGGCGTTATCTTTACGAGCAGCTAAATAACGGCCATTTGAACGAAAGACTCTATTGGGAACACCTCTGACACGCTCGGCCTGTACGCCCTGCTTTTTGAGCAATTGCTTACTAATTGATGCTGCTTTGCCACTTCCCAGAATCAACACAGATCTTTCAATAGGTTGAATGACATCTGGTATGCTCGATTCTCCTCGGACCCTTGAAACTGCTGCCGAAGTAAGAGCGATGGCCTTGGCTGTTGCTTTTTCTGGATCATCAGCATGAACCCAAGCGCATTGTTCTCGAATATTGACAAATTCAAACTTTACGCCATTGATGTCCGGAAAATGCCCATCGGAATTCGGAAGCACACCCAGGTTCTGCCTGCTGCGGAAGCGTTGATAAGTACAGCTGAAACAAACCTGATCAACCGAACAACAGGAGCAAGCGGCCAGTACAACTTTATCCAGCTTATGTAGATCAACGAGCGATTTAATAGAAATTGCAGCTTCTTGTGAACAGGAAAAAGGTAAAACCTGTGTATGAACCACGTCTGGCAATCTAGCCAGCCGCTTACGAACTTTCTCGGTATTGATAACACTCGATATGTGATCGCCGCATTCACAAACAAACGCGCCTATCCGTACAGGTTTTTGTTCCTGATCAGGGACAACTGTCACTGGCGTTGACCTGGGTTGTTCTCCCATGCTAGCCAATACCTTCGCTGCCGCAGCCGATGCTAACACAGGTTTTTTGGGAGCTATACGATGAACTCCTTGCTTTTCTGAAAATGATTTCAACTTCGAGTTGGAGGATTTATCAGTACAGATAATCGCGCCAACATTGATAAAAGCGCTTGTTTCCTGTGCATTGTGAGATATTGCAGCCGGTTTGCATACTTGCACACAGGCTTGGCATTCACTGCATGGTCCACATATAAGGCAGCGCAAAGCTTCAGAAATTGCCTGTTCTTCTGTAATTGCCAAATCTACCTCGAGGAAGTTATGTTTACGCTCCTCAACAGGGATGCTGGTAATTTGTACACGCTCTTGCTGTGAAGCCTGACTGTGCTTGGTTTTGATCTCTTTTTTACTGTATTTAACCGCTTCTAACAAATCAAATTCGTCTTTGCTTGAGTCCCCTCGTAAGTAGCGATCAATACTACTGGCAGCCTTATGCCCTCCCCCAATTGCATCGACCACAAAGGATGTCATCCCCTTGTGAGCATCACCAGCTACAAAAACACCGGGCTTAGTGGTCATCATTCCGGTATCGGTTTGAATACCAGCTGGTTTATCAGCGCGAACACTACCATCTTGGGGCAAGAATGATAGATCGGTACCCTGCCCAATTGCCCAGACAACAATGTCAGCAGGCAACACATGTTCAGTATCTAGGATTTCGTCCATGTCTGGGCGGCCATTTTTAAATCCCCGGAAATTCACTTCAACACAACGCATACCAACGATTTGATCGTTTTCAACAACAACTTCTTTGAACGTTCGCCCGGGGTGCATCTGAATCCCCTCTTCTTCAGCCACGATGATCTCCCATTCAAACCCAGGCATCTCATCGCGAGATTCCAGGCAAGCCATCCGTACTTCGCTGGCACCCAGGCGTAAGACAGTCCGAGCCGAATCCAAGGCCACATTTCCCCCACCCACCACCAAGACTCGCTTGCCGCTTAGATCAATCTTCTCGCCCAAGCTGGCATGGCGTAGCACGTCAAGGCTCAGCCAGTTATCAGAATGATCAGCATTTTGGAGCGGCAATTTCTTGGCAACGTTTGCCCCTACAGCGATCAAAACGGCCATATAACCATCTTCAAACAGGCTAGATATATCATCAATCCGTTTATTCAATTGAAGATCAATCCCCTCATCCAAGATTCGTTGAATTTCCCAATCTAGCAACTCATAGGGCAAACGATGTGCCGGGATACCAATTCGCATCATCCCCCCTGCGACCGGAAGTGAATCAAATACCGAGACATCATGTCCAAGGCGATTTAGGTCACGCGCAGCAGTTAGGCCAGCAGGACCGGCTCCGATGATGGCTACGCGCTTTCCAGTAGATTCGTTACGAAGTTCCGATACTTTGAATGGTGATTCATTATCCTTATTGGAATATTCCCAATCTGCAACAAATCGCTTCAACGCCATTATGTTGACCGGTTCATCCACCATGCTGCGAGTACAATTTGCCTCACAGGTATGATTACACACTCTTCCGCAAACGGATGCAAAAGGCATGGCCTCGTGAATTAAATCAATCGCTTCTCTATATCTCTTTTGTGCAATAAGAGCCACGTAGCCTTGTACGTGAATTCCCGCCGGGCAAGTATGAGCACAGGGCGACTTACCTGCTTTATCAATTGCCACACATCCCGGTTGGCCATCAAGATAAATAGCTTTATGATCACTACCAGGCAATGTCACAGGGCAGGCTTCAATACAATCGCCACAAGCAGTGCACTTGGTCAAGTCAATATAGCGAGGGTGTTGACGCAACTCAACCTGAAAGTCGTTTGTTTTCCCTTCTACGTGATTAAGTTGTGCATTTGTCTTAATGCTGATATTCGGATGCTTGGTTACCTCTAAGTGCCGTACGTGTAGTAAGTGGCGAGGCAGGCTGGCCCCGGTCTCATTTCCAAGAAATGGAGAAGATTCAATCAAGTGAACTTTAAGCCCCGCATCTGCTAGATCAAGGGCGGCCTGAAGTCCTGCAATATTTCCACCAACTACAAGTGCATCTTTACTCATACCAATAACCTCATCACTTATCAGTAATTTGTTCTAACCCTTTCTCGAATCCAATTTCAAATACTTTCATATTTAAATCAACTGCTTTGGCAGGCACGGATTCTGCAACACCCTGCCTCATAGCCTCTCGGCTGACGATACCAGTGATCGCTGCCCAGAATCCCAGTATGACGGTATTTGCTGCACGATTATTGTCAGCTTCTTCAGCAATTCTAGTAGCTGGGAGGCCAAATGTTTTAATATCAGAGCGATGATCGGGTGGCAAGTTCACTAAGCCATCATCGATTAAGAGCAATCCATCTTTCGCCAAGGTTGGAACATATTTTGCATATGCGCCCTGCGACATTATGATCATGCTGGTCGGTTCAATCAATTGTGGATGATGAATTGGAGTGCTGGCAAGGATAACCTGGGAGCCTGCAGCACCACCTCGCGCTTCCGGTCCATAGCTTTGAGTAAAGCAGGCTTCTAATCCATCATAGATTGCAGCCGCCAGGCCAACGATCCGACCGGCGCTGATAATCCCCTGGCCGCCAAAACCTCCCAGCTGGACTTCAGTGCGGGGTAGTTGCTCCGTTCTTTCCGACAACTCTGGTCTGTTGTCAATTGTTTCCTTGGTAGCTCGCCACATTTTTTCAGCCTGTTCTCGTTGCGAATCCAATGCATCCATCAAGGATGGATTGGATTCTACCAATAAGTCTCCTTCAACAATCTCAATTATTTCGCCTTTTTCGTTTACTTTTATACCCGCATCTTTGGGATGGGCGCCGTGAGCGATTTTTCCTACTTTCTGATAATATTTCATGGTTTCCAAACCACGCCGACCCAATCTTTCCGGATCCAATCCACGGCCCTCCGGATTCCAGCGTGCATAGGCAGTAGAACAAGGAGCAATGACTTCCACGAAGCTGAATCCCGGGTAAGCTAGTGCCTCACGAAGAGTCCACTCCAATTGTCGAGCATGTAGAACAGTCCAGCGTGAAACAAAAGATGCGCCACTTGCCACCGCTAGATAAGGTAGATTAAAGGGATATTCAAAGTTCCCATACTGGGAAGTTACTGCACGAGCTTCGTGAGGTGTCGTAGGCCCAACTTGTCCACCGGTCATACCATAGTTGAAGTTATTTACACATATAACTGTAATGTCAAGATTCCGCCGAGCGGCATGGATGAAGTGATTGCCCCCGATACCCGCAATATCTCCATCACCCGAGACTACGACTACCTTTAAATCCGGGTTAGCCAACTTTAATCCCGAAGCGAAGGGAATTGCCCGGCCATGCGTTGTGTGGAAAGAATCCAGACGCACGTATCCGGCGACGCGTCCCGTACAGCCAATCCCGGAGACGACTGAAACCTTATCCAAATCCCAGTCTTTGTTTTTCTCCAGCCATTGCAAAGCACTTACAAAGCTGGTCAATGCCGTACCCAACCCACAACCCTGGCACCAGATATGGGGCAACCTCTCACCACGGAGTAAATCATCCATTGGATGCAGGCCGGTTTCCCAGTCACTCTCATCTGGGGCTTCGTAACCAAGTACCATCAAGCGCTCACTGCGTTTCATCTCTTCAGGCATGGTTCACTCCTGTGCCTTACTTTTGGCTACGCGCAAAGCATGATTTTCTTCTTCAGATAATCGACCAGCTGCCTGCCTTATTACATTCAAAACATACTCCGGTTCCAGCACATCTCCACCCGGGGAATTGGCGCCCAACACCTGTGTTTGACCCCCTGAACAGCGTTCAACTTCACGCCTGATCTGACCCATATTGATCTCGGGCACAACGAAAGCTCGAATGTCCTTAGCCAATTGGCGAATACGTTCCTCTGGAAATGGCCAGACAGTAATCAATCTCAGATAACCAACTTTAATCCCCTCCTGGCGGGCTTTCTCAACTGGCCAGAGTGAAGTACGTGCAGATATACCATAAGAGACAACGATTACTTCTGCATCATCCGTTTCTTGTTCTTCAATTTCAATGATATCGTCACAGTGTTTGCGTATTTTCTCAATCAGGCGATTGACGTTCCATTGATGCGCTTCTGCGTTCATGGCCGGGTAACCACGTTCATCATGCGTTAGACCGGTGACATGGATGCGGTACCCCTCACCTGCCGCCACCATTGGAGAAACATATCCATTCCCCTTTTCCAAGCTAGAGCGATAGACACGAAAATGATCTGGTTCAACATCCCCACGATGCACCTCGGGGCGATTGACAATCTCGATATCTCTAGGATCGGGTATTACGACCTTCTCAGTCATATGTCCGACTTCAGCATCTGTCATAACCAACACAGGCACTCGATACTTTTCTGACAGATTGAAAGCACGAATTGTTTGATCAAATAATTCCTGGGGGGAGGTTGGAGATAATGCAATTATTTCATAATCACCATGTGAGCCCCAGCGAGCTTGCATCATATCCGATTGTCCAACAAGAGTAGGCAGACCCGTGGATGGACCTCCTCTTTGTACATTTACCAGCACACAGGGGGTTTCGAGCATGATTCCAAGACCGAGATTTTCCATCATCAGTGAAAATCCTGGGCCGCTTGTCGCCGTCATGGACTTGATTCCAGCCCATGAGCCTCCTAAAATCGCATTCATGGAAGCTAACTCATCTTCCATTTGAATATAAGTCCCTCCAATTTGAGGCAATCGGAGGGACATGCGTTCAGCAATTTCAGTAGCAGGCGTGATAGGGTATCCAGCAAAAAAACGGCAACCCGCCAGAACAGCCCCCTCGGCACAGGCATGATCGCCCAGCATAAAATGTGAACCAGTTAGTAATCCTTGTGCCTCGCTCATGACTGTCCTTCCTCATCCGAAGCAGAGGTTATTTTTTCCGGCGCGCGCGTACCGCCGTCTTCGACATAAATTGCAAAGTCTGGGCACAATAAAGCACATAGCCCGCAATTCACACAGTTCAAATCATCGACAACTTCGGGAGGGTGATATCCTTTGGAATTTGTTCGCTCCGACATTACCAATAAGTTTCGCGGGCAGAATTCAACACAAAAACCACATCCCTTGCATCTTTCCTCAATGACATTCACAATGCCATGGGTGATTTGAATTCGATCCCGATCTAGAGGTTGTCTCCAATAGGTCATCGAACCTCCTCTACGCCATTTTGCTAAGTTGATAGTATTGTACATTAGAAATACTCTTTTTTTTAAAAGGGGTCAATTGTCACATCATCACAGGTATAATCGTCAGGATAATGAATAAATCCCCACTAGTTGGCATAATTTACGGGCTAACGGCTGCCTCCATTTGGGGCGGTATGTACGTTGTTAGCAAGGCAGTCATGGTTGTGATTCCCCCCTATTTACTCCTGACCAGCAGGCTATTACTGGGCATCTTGACACTTTTTATTGTCATTTCCTTTCGCGGTGGACTTAGGGTTACGCGAAGTCAGTTTTGGCAGTTTGTTGGAGTTGGCTTTATTGGTTACGGAATCTCAGTAGGACTGCAGTTCGTCGGCACAAATCTATCCACAGCCTCGAACGGCGCACTTGTTACATCAGCAACTCCTGCATTTGTACTTATATTTGCATCCCTCCTTTTACGAGAAAAGATTACCTCGAGAAGCCTATTTGCATTATTCATTGCATCCTTGGGTGTAGTGGCCGTAATCGACCCACGTTCTGCAAATCTATCTTCTGATTTGTTTCTTGGTAATCTGGCACTGGTCGCGGCTGCGTTAACCTGGGCCTTATATTCTGTGCTAGTCCGGAGGGTTACTCGCAACATGGACGTGCTACCAGTTAGCCTGATCGCATTTGCCGGCGGGTTGCCCGTCAGTATCCCACTTGGTGCATGGGAGATCAGCACACAAGGTATTGGAGCAATCACTTTGGGAGTAATAGCAGGCGTCCTTTTCATTGGTATTATCTCAACCGCGTTAGCAATGTATCTTTGGAACAGCGCCTTTTCCATTTTGGATGCTGGTGTAGCATCGTTGACATTCTTTGCCCAACCAGTGGTTGGCACAATTTTAGGAGCTATATTCCTTAAAGAAGCAATCACACCGCTTTTTATCGTTGGCGGTGTATTGATATTAATCGGGCTTGTAATTTCAAGCAAACAAGGATAACCGCTATTTATTCCCCAACTGTATGCAACAAAGCCATATTCGGCATTCGCATCGCTCCCACTGGAAAACCACACACTAACACAACCTGATCGCCCTGCTTTATACCAGTTTGCATCAGCGCTGCATCTACATACCCGATCATATCCTCCAATGTGTTTGCAAATGGAACCAATTGAGGATAAACACCCCAAAGAAATGCAAGTTTTCGATAGGTTTTTTCATGCGGTGTGAATGCTAATATTCGCTTAATCGGACGAATTTTAGACATCAACCAAGCCGTACTGCCCTGAGACGTAAAAACTGCTACCGCTCGCACATCGCGGTCATGTGCCAGTTCATACGCTGCGCGGGCCATCGAAGCTGCGTCACTTTCTCCCAAACCCCCAATTGGTTCAAGTACTGTGCCCCATTCTGGAAAATGCGATTCCGCTTCTTTTATAACCCGCGCCATCATTTCTACTGTCTCAACCGGATATTGACCAGCGGCCGTTTCCGCAGAGAGCATTACGGCGTCGGTGCCATCGAAAACCGCATTGGCGATATCGGATGTTTCAGCGCGCGTCGGTAATGGATTTTGGATCATTGACTCCAACATCTGCGTTGCAGTTATCACGATTTTCCCGCAAGCGCTAGCTTTTCGAATTATTTTTTTTTGCAAAACAGGTACGCTTTCTGGCGGCATCTCAACACCCAAGTCACCACGCGCCACCATGACACCATCCACCACACCCAATATTGCATCCAAATTCTCCATCGCCTCAGGGCGTTCCAATTTTGCGATCAACATTGGAGCGGGTGCTCCTTTGGAAATCTTTTCCATGGCTTCACGCACTTGTATGACGTCTTCAGGTGTACGAACAAATGAAACGGCTACAGCATCAACATCCTGTGCAACACCAAAAGCTAGGTCGGATTCGTCTTTGGATGTGATCCCAGATATGCGCAACTGGATTCCCGGAAGGTTGATCCCCTTATGGGAAGTGAGAAGTCCACCGACAGCAACATGTGCTTTCAAGGCTCGATCGCTGACAGAATCCACAATGAGAGAAAGACGGCCATCATCAAGCAGAAGCTGGTCACCAGTCTCGACTGATTCGAAAAGCTCACGGAAATCAACTGGAATCGGTTGCTCAATATCCTCGGGTTCCGGATCCTCTTCCGCATAAAGGGTAACCTGTTCCTCTTCGTCCAATTGAATTGGGGCGGGTAAACTTCCTATGCGAATTTTTGGTCCTTGTAAATCCTGAAGAATACCAACAGATTTATCAAGACGCTTTGCCACAGTCCTGATCAAAGCGATACGAGCGGCATGTTGTTTATGTGTACCATGTGAGAAATTCAGGCGTGCAACACTGACTCCCGCTTGAATCAAGCGCTCCAGCATTGACTCTCCATCACTGGCGGGGCCAATGGTAGCAACGATTTTCGCTTTTCTCTTCATTTTGGATGCTCAAGCATTCTTTTTAGTAAGATTTGGGGCGCGAAATATGATTTTTTTCAATAAAAAATCCAGCACAAAAATGATCAGTATCCAAACCCCTAAACGCATCATCACATTATGATACATTGAATGCCGAGCCATATCAGAGGCATCGGCATTCCAAATTAGAAATGCCTGAGGGTAGGTAAGAAGGATAAGCATAAGAGGCAAAATCCATGTCCCCTGTTTTTCATAATAAGCAACCACTGAGAGCGCTGCAGCAACTAAATTAGAAGCCAAGAACAATATAAAGCCGAAACGGTTTGGGTACAACAGTTCATCTATGCGATCATCTTGTATGATTGGCCTGAAGCGAGTTGCAGCATAAAAATAGAGGTCAGGATAAAAAACTGGCTTCATATTTGTAAATACATTTTGAAGAGAATCTTCTTTATAAAACCAAATGAATCTAGTATATTCTGATTTCCCGTTTTCACGAACCCATTTACGAAATGTCTCAAGTCTTTCATCAAGTATCATTTCCCCATAACCTGCGTGGTGAGGTTGCCCACTTCTTTCCAACAGCGCATCACTGACAGGCATACCTCTTGCCTCAAAGTATGCAAGATATTCTGGATTTGGCAAAATACGAATACCGATTGTATTTAACAATGGAGTATACCAATGAAGGCCAGCATTTGCTAGCGCATTACTACAAATGAATAAAAGTGTGAAAACTGCGCTAACAAACAAGTATTCCTTTTTAAATTTCGACACGATAAACAAAACAAAGAGTCCTGCTGCAACCATTAATAGAACGTAGGCATACGTATCTCTTGTAAATGCTAAGATAATCGCCAGTACTATTAGAAGTGTTGCTCTCCAAGCATTCCATCTTAATAACGTCCAAAGACAAGAAGTCATAAATAACGCCAAAATCGATAGAGCAAACGAATCGCTTAGAATTACATAATCCCACATAATAATTTCTTCGCTCATACTAAAGGCTAATATCAGTGAGAAAGCAATGGGTTTTATAAAATCAAATTGAAGCGCCTTTGTCACTACATACGATAAAAGACCCCAACACAATATCGAAAACCATAATTGATAAGTTGAGATTGTAAAAATATTATCGCCCAGAACTTTTAGGATTAAAGGTACTACAGGCGGTTTTACCGACAACCAGAATGATGAAGAGAAAATAGATATGGAAGCTATTTGAAAATAATCACTTGTGTCCCCAAATGTTGCCCGCGGTTCTCGAATATACTGACTATTTTCTACACGAATCCATGCATAGAGTATGAATATCGCCAAAAGAAAAATATTTGTCAAAAAACTTTTTAGTTCTTTTTTTTTCATATTGTCAATTTTGAGAAAAGAAGTGTAAATATATTTATTCTTGATTTTCAATATCAATATTGTATAACTAACGAACTAAATATAATTCAACTCTTGTGCCTGTGATTTTAGCTCTTTTCTAAAGTCGGGGTGAGAGATGCTGATCAATTCCGTAGCCCGCTCACGTATGGTCTTACCATACAAATCAGCAACACCATATTCAGTGACGATATAGCGCACATGATTTCTTGATGTTACAACACCTGCACCGTGTTTCAACATGGAGGCAATCTTACTCAGAACGGTCCCATCACGCATGGTATTCGTGCTAGGTAATGCAATGACGGGTATACCACCTTTTGAACGCGAGGCGCCATAGATAAAGTCCAGCTGCCCGCCAACACCCGAATACAGTTTCGGGCCGATACTATCGGCGCATACCTGTCCGGTTAAATCAACCTCAATAGCTGAGTTGATGGCAACCATTTTTTCGTTTTGCGCCACCACAAAGGGGTCATTGACGTACTCGGTACGGTGCAATTCGATCAGAGGATTATCGTCAGCCCAATCGTACAAACGCTTTGTACCGAGCATAAACCCGGCCACAATCTTGCCGGGGTGTAAGGATTTTTGTGCATTAGTTATTATGCCTGCATTGACCAGGTCGATTACACCATCTGAAAACAATTCGGTATGAATACCCAGATCTTTCTTATCGAACAGGAATTTTAGCACTGCATCAGGAATCGTGCCGATCCCCATTTGCATTGTGGCGCCGTCAGGAATCAATTCAGCAATATAGCCCGCGATCTTTTGAACAACCTCGGAGGATTCACCCTCCCCCATCGGCAATTCTGATATCTTGTAATCGACGGGGATAACATGATGCAAGCGACTGACGTGAATAAATGAGTCGCCCAGCGTCCGCGGCATTTGTTCGTTTACTTCCGCAATAATTATCTTAGCCGACTCAGCCGCAGTTTTGGTCAGGCCAACCTCAACACCCAGACTACAAAAACCATGCTCATCTGGTGGAGAGACGTGAATCATGGCCACGTCCAAGGGCAGCTGACCGTTCTTAAATAGAAGAGGAAACTCAGAAAGCAATACCGGTGTAAAATCCGCGCGCCCTTCGTGGACTGCTTTACGAATATTAGCACTAATAAAAATGGAGTTAACTCGTAAATGCCCTTCCATTTCCGGGCTGACATAATCGGCGGGGCCAACCGTTAGCGCCTGGCAAATTTCTACGCCCTTAAGTTTCGGGGCGTAATCTACCAATGCAGCTAACACCTTTTGCGGGACGGACACGTTCCCGGTTAGAAAGATTCGGTCCCCAGAGCTTACCACCTTTACGGCTTCTTGCGGGGTAACCACTCGCGACTCATAAATGCTTGTCCATTCCATTCTTATTTTCCTTTAGGTCCATTCAAGCGAAATACATTTAATAATTTTCCGTTATGAGTGCTTATAGCTTTTTCGAGTGCTGGTGTTTCTTTTATAGCAGTATCGAAGTCTTTATTTGCCAGATCTAAAATGTAGTACATAGCTGCGTTGACAAAAGCGTGTGTGGATGTGCGTGCTACTGCTGCCGGAATATTTGGAACACAATAATGAATTATGTTTTCTTCGAGATAAGTACTTCGCTCATGATTTGTCGGGCGCGAGGTTTCTACGCAACCGCCCTCATCAATGCTCATGTCAATGATCATTGAACGCGGCTTCATGCCTTGTACGATCTCACGCGTTACTACAATGGGGGTGCGCTCACCAGGTACTAGTATTGCGCCGATGACCACGTCGGCGAAAGCGCAGGTACGAGTAATATTTTTTGGGGTTGCGATCATCGTTACCACTTCCGGGAAACGCGCATCAATGCGTTGTAACGCCCGCAAATCCATATCCAGTACGGTTACATGTGTCCCCAAGCCCAGGAATGAACGCGTTGCAGCAGTGCCTGCCGAGCCTCCACCAATAATCACAACTTCGGCCGGGGGTACGCCCGGAACACCACTGAGTAAAATTCCTTTGCCTCCTTTATCATTTTGCAAATGATGAGCTGCGATCTGAGCCGTCATGCGGCCACCAATTTCAGCTAAAGGTTTCTTGACCGGTGTATTGCCATCCGCCTCCTCAATATCCTCATACGCAATCGCCGTGATCTTATTCTTAAGCATCAGGTCGATCTTGTCTTGCCGGGCGGAGGCGAGATGCAGTAATCCGGCTATCATGGTGCCAGGCCGCAGCCATTCAATTTCTTCCTTCATTGGGCGGGCGATCTTCAACAAAAAATCTGCGCGTCCAAAAACTTCTTCCGGTGAATATACAATTCTGGCTCCGGCGCGTTCATAATCCTCGTCCACAAAACCTGCCCCCACCCCGGCCTCGTGTTCGACAAAAATATCATGTTCGTGCTGTTTCAATATTTCAACACCGGCAGGGGGAAGCCCGACGCGATATTCAAAAGGCCGGCGTTCCTTGGGAATTCCTATATTCATCATCAATCTCCAAAAATGACTTCCGAATCCTAATGCAGGTGATTCGTTTTACCGTGGACTCGGAAGTCTAATAGTTTACGCCATATTCAGCACTTCACGGATGCGTGGCAAAGTCCAGTCTATTGTATCTTTATCGATCACTAGTGGGGGTGCAAAACGAATAACATGTTCATGTGTCTCTTTTGCCAGGATACCGCGATCTTGTAACGCCTCACAGAAACGGCGCGCACCACCCGCTACTGGTTTCAACTCGACGCCAATTAGCAATCCTTTTCCACGCACTTCCTTTACATGTGGACTGGGAATTTCTGCCAATTGTTCCATAAAATACGTACCAAGTTCTTCCGACCGCTCTGATAATTTCTCTTCACGGATCACACTTAACGAGGCGCGTGCTACCGCTGCTCCTAGCGGATTCCCGCCGAAAGTGGAGCCATGTTCGCCGGGCGTAAACAGACCAAGAATTGGTTCATCGGCCAGCACTGCAGAAACAGGGTAAAACCCACCCGAAAGCGCTTTGCCGACCACCATAACGTCCGCTCGAACACCTTCATGGTCGCAAGCGAATAATTTCCCAGTACGCCCCAGACCGGTCTGGATTTCATCTGCAATGAAAAGCACGTTATTCTTTTTGCAGATTTCCGCAACCTTTTTGAGATAGCCATCCGGTGGCATGACTACGCCGGCCTCTCCCTGTAGCGGCTCCAGCATGACAGCGGCAGTATTTGGCGTGATGGCTTTTTCGATCGCCGCTGAGTCGCCATAATTAACGGAAACAAAACCGGGCGTGAACGGACCGAAGTCATCCTTATAGAGTGCTTCAGATGAGAATGTGATAATGGTGATCGTCCGGCCATGAAAATTACCGTCACAAACGATAATTTCTGCCTGATGTCTCGGAATACTCTTTACTTGATAAGCCCA
Source organism: uncultured Anaerolineaceae bacterium (assembly GCA_964500655.1). Taxonomy (GTDB): domain Bacteria; phylum Chloroflexota; class Anaerolineae; order Anaerolineales; family Villigracilaceae; genus JAABUE01. The sequence goes on from CAZCPP010000003.1 coordinate 25,238, forward strand.
CTTACGAGCTAGCTTGATGGCAGTTTCAATTGCTTCAGCGCCGGAATTCATCGGGAGCGACATCCCGTAACCAGTCATCTCTGTCAATTCTTGGTATAGCAAGGGCAATTGATCGTTGCGGAAAGCGCGCGATGTGAGTGTGACCTTCTTAGATTGCTCGATCAGCACATCTAATATTTTTGGATGCACATGCCCCTGGTTGACCGCTGAATAAGCGCTCAAGCAATCAAGATATTTTTTGCCATCAACATCATACACCCAGACCCCCTCCGCCTTTTCAATCACAACATCGAGGGGATGATAGTTATGCGCACCGTATTGTTCTTCCAGTTGAATATAATCTTGTGTCTTCATTTTTCTCCTCTGAGTAGACGCATTGCCCCGAGCGCTACGCAGTCGAGAGGCAGGATGCAAAATAATGCGAGGTTTTTATCCCCGCTATGGATTAATCTATGCGACTTCCAGCAACCTTGCCAGGATGGCTTTTTGGGCATGCAGGCGGTTATGCGCCTGTGGGAAAATGACCGAATGCGGCCCATCCGCTACTTCATCGGTCAATTCGTGGTTGCGGTGAGCAGGCAGACAGTGCATGACGATGACGTCTTTATCGGCTTGGCTCACCAACTTGGCATTGACCTGGTAGGGCGGAAAGACTTTTTCACGCTTGGCAGTTTCTTCCTCCTGGCCCATGCTGGTCCAGGTGTCGGTGTAAATGACCTGCGCGCCTTTGACAGCTTTGCGTGGATCGTTCAAGTATGAGATGGTCGCATCGTATTTATCGGCCAACTCTTCACCAGTCTTCTTCGCTTCCTCAGGCATATCATAGCCTTCTGGATTGGCAATGGTGAAATTGCCACTCAGCATGGCCACAATATGCATCAGTGAGACTGCCACGTTGTTGCCATCGCCCACATAAGTGACGTTGACACCTTTCAGCGTTCCAAACTTTTCGATGATTGTCTGGGCGTCAGCCATGGCCTGGCAGGGATGGCTGAAATCGCTCAGGCCATTGATCACCGGCACGGATGAATATTCGGCCAGTTCCAGTATATGGGCATGCTCGAAGACGCGCGCCATCACAACCTGCACATATCCAGACATCACGCGTGAGACATCGGCAATGGATTCGCGCTTGCCCAATCCAATTTCGTTGGGAGAAAGATAAAGCGCGTCACCGCCCATATGGCGCATGGCCATATCGAACGAAACGCGCGTTCGCAAGCTGGGTTTCTGGAAGATCATTCCCAGCACTTTGCCCTTAAAAAGCGGCTGGTTGCCAGCGGAAAAATGCTCTTTCTTGAGCCGGATGGCGAGGTCTAGGATGTCCTGTATTTCGGTGGGGGAAAAATCGGACATATCGAGGAAGTGATTCATTTTTTCAAGTCTCCTTGGAATGAATAAAAAGCCCCGCCTGTGCCGCGCGAAAGCGCAGGTAAGCGCCGCGCAGTCGAGAGGCGATTTAGATGTATGAGAATTTTATCACAGGCACTATCTTAATTTGTTAATCGATATTTCTTCCAATAACGCTGCAAACCATCGGCAGACATCCCCAAGGGATTCGCCAAACGATACGACTCAATAACCTCTTCACTCAAGCCCATCTCACGGCCTTGATCTTCCATTCTATCTGTGAACAGCTGGCGTAGCTCTTCAACAGGTGGCTCGGCCGGCATGGCCTCTTCCAACCAGCGCTCAGCACCATCCAGGCCCTCCAACACTTGCGCCAGCTGCCATTCCGGATCATCAAATATGCCAAAGTGCGTGGGGGCGATACGCTTGAAGCCTAACTTTTGCAATTTACCCACAGTTTCGCGCCAACGTTCCAGGTGCAGCTCGGGCGGCGGCATGGGCACGCGCAAATAAGGGAAGCCGGGAATGCGTACACCGCCAACGTCACCAGTAAAGCAAAGGTCTTCAAACAGATAAACGTTATGATGTTCGGCATGCCCAAGGGTGCTAACCGGAATGATGCGCAAATTTGCGATGGCGATCTCCTGCCCATCTTCGGCCAGCTTGAGCCTATCTTCTGGCACCGACAAAAATTCGCCCCACAGCGTATCCATTTTATCGCCATAAATGCGGGTGGCGCTGGCCAGCAATTTTTCCGGGTTGAGCAAGTGCGGCGCACCTACCGGGTGGACGTACACATCCGCACCCTGGCGAGCCAACCAGCCGGCCGTACCGGCATGATCCAAATGGATATGCGAAAGGAAAACGTGAGTGACGTCAGCCGGGGAATAGCCCAATTCGGCCAGGGCAGCTTGAAGCGCGGGAAGAGTCGAGCCGGGCCCGCATTCGAACAACACCAAGCCACTGGAGTGGGAAATCAAATAAGCGGCAATAGAATGCTCGCGTCCCTGAAAATTTAAGTCAAGTGTGATAACGGGGGTCTTTGCCATGAGTAATCCTGCGATGTCAAATTTGTAGAAAATCCAGATAGTTCTGTAGAAAGATCGGCTTCACAATAAATTCGGCAGATGGGCACATTGCGTTCAAACAAGGTTGCATACAGTTTTTCGCCGCCCATTTGTCCGCCAAAGGAATTAGCGATGAGCAACACAATTACAGGGCGTAAATTTCGGCGCTGAAGGTCATCCACTGTAGCCAGCAGTTCAGGATGCACTGTAGGTGTGACCAAGATGGCGCTGCTACCCTGCGGAAGTTGCCCCGCTTGCGCAGCGACCAACCCGGCGATCGATAAGTTGCTTTCTGCCTCGATAAAGGCCAGGGTTTCTAATATCTTGCCTTCCTGACGTTCACTACGCTCGGCCGGAATGACCCTGAAATGGCGCCTGGCTGTCACCAGGCCCACAGCCCGTCGTTGGCGGAGATAATAATGCGCCAACGAAGCAGTAGTGCTAATGGCATATTCCAGGGTTGAAGGAGGTAATTCGAATTTTGGCCGGCGGCCAAACATCCAATCTTCGGTGTATATTTCAGGTATTTCAAAAGGTTTCTCGGCATGCGCAGTCTTCTGTGCATCCAGAAACAACCAGACTTCGGCTTGGGGATCCTTTTCAAATTCTTTGACAATCAATTGATCACGCCGAGCAGTGGTTGGCCAGTGAATGCGCTTCATCGGATCTCCCGGCACGTATTCCCGCACGCCCGATGCATGAGGGGTAACATCCAGGGCTTTACGACGAATCACCTGCCCACCAGGGAGCAGGCCTGGCGGAGACACGAAAGAGGCGATCTCATAGATCATGGGCAGTACTACCAGTGAATGTTTTGCGGGAAAGATTTTCTCTACTCGGAATAACCCAAACGGATCCCCCGAGATCAGCCGCGTGTGGCCAAGCTTAAAACCACCGCGACGAAAGAGCCACGTGCGGGCTATGTATGTGCGTTTCTGATTGCGCCCTACCATTGTCAACAGGCGGGATCCGGATGCATTTGGCATGTTGGTATCATTGGAAATTTCCACCCATAATTTATTCAGACGGCTATCGTTCGATAGCATAAAGTGTTCTTCAAACACATCCCCCACACTGGCACGCAGAGAACGGGCGCGGCGCTTCACGCTCATCCCCTCCAAAGATAATTGTGTCCATATCCAGGAGACAGCAATAATGAGTATGCCCAAATATAAAGATCGGGTGTAGATCTCATTTGCGCCAACTAAAACTCCGATCAGTCCCCCCAGTAACAATATCCCAGCCAGAACGCGGCCAGCTCTCATTATTCGCTTTCCTCTTTTCCTGCCTTGGCTCGATAGTCTCCGCCGGGAGAGGGTAAATTCTCTACGATTTCGCGCACGATACGATCTGCACTCACTTCGCGCAGGCGAGCCGCCGGGCCAACGATAATGCGATGACCCAAAACGGGTACAGCCATCTCCTGTATATCATCCGGTAGCACATGGTCGCGACCTTGCATGGCAGCGCGGGCCTGCCCGGTACGGAAGAGCGCCAAGCTACCACGCGGGCTGGCGCCCAGATATACGTCATCACTCTGGCGCGTGCGGCCAGTCAGATCGACGATATAACGCTTGATGGCAGGTGAGACGTAAACTTCCCTAACAGCCTTGATGGCGCCTATAATCTCTTTGACTTTGACAACTGATTTCAACGCCTCTAACGGGTGTTGAATTTGCTGCTCTTCGAGAATGCGGATTTCGTTCATGATGCTCGGATAACCAATTCGAACCCGAAGCAGAAAGCGGTCCAGTTGCGCTTCGGGCAAAGGGAAAGTGCCTTCGTATTCGATCGGATTCTGAGTGGCCAATACCATATAAGGTTTCGGGAGAGTATGCGTCACCCCATCCACTGTGACCTGGCGTTCTTCCATGGCCTCCAGCAAGGCAGCTTGCGTTTTGGGTGTGGCGCGATTGATTTCATCCGCCAATATAATTTGCCCGATGATCGGCCCCTCCCTGAATTCGAACTCGCGCTTTTGTTGGTTATAAATGGAAACGCCGGTTACGTCGCTGGGGAGCATATCGGGCGTAAATTGAATGCGATTAAAAGTACAATCCAGTGAGCGGGCGAGACTACGCGCCATCACTGTTTTCCCCACCCCAGGCACATCTTCGATTAGCACATGTCCCTGACACAGCAAACCGGTCGCGATCATTTCAAGCGAACCTCGCTTGCCTACAATAACCTTTTCCAGGTTTTCGATTACCCGCTCACTAAACTTTTTGATATCTGCCATGTTGCATTCCTTTCAGGACAAGAGTCCCCCCGATTGTAAGTGCAATCGACAGGGAGAGCAAGTGAACTTTTACAAGCATACTCACTCCTTGAAGCTCATGGGTTGATTGTGAAATACATTTAGAATTCCTGAGAGATTACATTAATAAAGCAAATCGCCCCAATAATCCGGGGCGACCGCCTAGCATACAGAGAATGCCAACTATGTCTATGGAGTAGAGTATATTACGCTCATTATAATATGTCAATATGTCATTTATTTATGACATATTTCAAGTTAAAATATTGGATACATTATGTGAGCTAGACCATACTTGCCCTATCAATATGCCATCTAAATTTACTCAAATATAAAAAGCAAACCACCCCTGGCGTTAGGGGCGGTTGCCTGTAGGATTGCTCCTACAAAAAAATTGGTTGGACTTTTATATTACATACTTCAACAACAAAAGTCAACGAACAGTTTTGTAAGCCTATGCAATGTCTGGAAAGTGACTAAAGAATAGAGTAACGGACTACAGAAAAATAACCGATTTAGCGTATCGTCTTTTTCGAGTATAATCGCCAGCGTGCCCTCGTAGCTCAATGGATAGAGTACCTGACTTCGAATCAG
>CAZCPP010000004.1:0-27329 GCA_964500655.1 uncultured Anaerolineaceae bacterium
AAGAATGCCATCTTTCCGCTTATCCGTCAAACTATATTTGCTAAACTACTAGTATATAGGAGCATTATGTCTACCCGGCTTGTAATACTTGGTTTCCTACGCGAAGGCTCATTATATGGGTACGAGATCAAACAACTTATCGAAGACCGCATGGGAGAATGGACTTCAATAGCCTTTGGTTCTATCTACTTCGCCCTGGGGAAACTTGCTGAAGAGGGTCTCATCGAAAAAACTGCCACTGAGAAAGAAGGTGGTCGTCCATCAAGAAGCATCTACCAGATCACTTCAGATGGGCGGGCTGAGTTCCAGCGTCTGCTGAGGAATACCTGGAATGACATGAAGCGGCAGTACTACCCCTTTGATATTGGAGTCTTTTTTATGGACTCATTACCGGCGAACGAGATCAAAGCTTACCTGCAGAGTCGTGTGGAGTGGCTTGAAACCGGCATTCAGTATCTCACTGCTCACCAAACCGAACAAACTGCTCGAAATATCCCACCCCGGATATCAGCCATCATGGATCACTCCATGGTGCACTTGAAAGCTGAGCTCAGTTGGATCCAGGATTTGTTGGTCAAGGTGGAGGCTGGAGAGCACATATAAAAACCCCAGATAGTTTTTTTTGAAATATACAAGCTTATTTATTAAATATAGAATATATCCATAAACATCTATCGTATCTACTTCTAACCATAATATTGTCTGCGCAAAATACGCAGATTTGTCAAACGAAAGAGGAAAAATGAACAACAATATTATTCAAGTTGAAGGGCTATTCAAAACCTACGGAACCACTACCGCCGTGGATCACATCTCGTTTGAAGTTCAGGAAGGTGAAATATTCGGAATGGTCGGCCCAAACGGGGCAGGGAAAACAACAACGATTGAAATCATAGAAGGATTACGGAAAGCAGACCGAGGCAGGGTACGTGTACTCGGTTTGGATCCGGTTCGCCAGGAGCGCCAGTTACGTCCCATATTGGGGGTCCAATTACAACAGGCCAATCTACCTGAAAGCATACGGGTTTGGGAAGCGCTTGATCTCTATGCATCATTCTACTCAGCCACTCAAGATTGGCAGAAACTGCTCGAAGAGCTTGGGTTGAGCGATAAACGTACCACCACCTTTCGCAAGCTCTCCGGTGGACAAAAACAACGATTGTTTATCGCCCTGGCACTGCTAAATGATCCACAAGTGATTTTTCTTGATGAATTAACAACCGGTCTTGACCCTCAGGCACGCCACAAGATTTGGGAGCTAGTTCGAGATGTTCGCATGCGTGGCAAGACTGTATTTCTGACGACTCATTTCATGGAAGAAGCTGAACGTTTATGCGATCGCGTTGCAATCCTGGATCACGGCCAGATTGTAGCTATTGATACACCCGCAAATTTGATAGCCAAGCTTGAAATCGGTGAGCGGGTTGCCTTTCAGGTGGATGAGGAATGGTCATCCGAAACGCTGGAAAATGTCCCCCAGATTAGATGCATAAAGACTTTTGGAGATAGGGTTGTTGTTCATGAACGAGTCAATGGCTCAAACAAGGATATTCCGTTCGTTACCCAGGTTGTCAATGCGCTGGCGGCGGAAGGAATCCGCTTCAGAGATCTACGTACCGAGCATCCCAACCTTGAAGATGTATTCCTGACCCTGACCGGTCGTCAGATGCGTGAATAAAGGAGATAAAATGCGCGCTTTTACCAAATACACCTGGACCGAAACAAAATTGTATTTACGTCAGCCGATCGGGGCTTTCTTTACTCTCATATTTCCACTGATGATTCTATTCCTATTTGGATCTCTACACGGTAACGACCCATTACCTGAGTACAACGGGTATGGCACCGTAGATGTTTCTATTCCAGCATATATCGGTATGATAATTGGCACTACCGGTATCATGGTTTTGACGGTCACAATGTCAGCTTATCGGGAGAAGGGTGTTCTCCGTCGCTTACGCGCTACCCCCCTACAGCCACAAGTTATCGTAATCGCACAAGTGGTTGTAATCTTCATGATGACTGTAGCCGGCATGCTGCTCCTGATCCTGGCAGGAAAACTGGTCTACAATCTGCGTTTCGATGGAAACCTTTTGAGTGTAGCACTGGCCTTTATCCTGGGCAGCCTGAGTTTCTTCTCCCTGGGGTTTGTGCTGGCAGGAGTGATGCCCAATGCTCGCACCGCCCAGGTTGTGGGATTGGTTATCCTTTACCCGATGATCTTTCTCTCCGGTGCGGGATTTCCACTTGAGATGATGCCTGAAGGGATTCGAAAATTTTCAAATTTCTTGCCACTAACTCACGTTGTCACCCTGCTACGCGGCTTGTGGACAGGTGATACCCTTGGTCAACACATAACTGAAATCATCATTCTGGCAAGTCTAATCGTTGTCAGTATGCTCGTTTCAACAATGACATTCAAGTGGGAGTGAAAATTATTACTCAAAAAGAGACCAACAACTCATAGTTGGTCTCTTTTCATAATTTGCTAGCTCTTTAATGGGTGGTTGATTAGGATATCGTAATCATTGAATAGGTGCACCCTTCGTGCGACCCATCCAATCCAATTGTTTCAAATCTCCAAAGTGATCCTTGAAAATGCGATAGTACATCAACTCTTCTTTACTGTTCAACTTCCAGCCATTTGAGATCTTTCGCTCACGCTTGAAATCTGAATCGCTGATATTTGATTCCGCATATTCAGCCAATAATTCCTCCACACCAGCACCCTGCCAGAATTTTGCTTTTGGTCTCCAAAGTACCGAGTCGGGCACTGTATCTTCTACCGCTTTGCGCAGAATCCATTTTTCAATGGGATTACCATTACCCCGGTAAACTTTATATTCAGGTGGGATACTCAGGGCATATTCAACCACATCCATATCGGTAAACGGGACAAATGGAATTACCCCATGAGCTTGTGCACTTCGATCAACACGTTGAAGAGCGGTATTGTGCAAACGCATGACAATATCTTCACATTCCGCCGGGATTTCCTCGGTTGGTAACTCTTTGATGTAATCGTATCCTGCAAAGAGCTCATCCCCACCTTCACCGGAATAAACCACACCTACATAATCCGCAACCATCTTTGATGTAAGGTAGTTAGTAATGGAAGAGCGTACCAACAAAGCATCAAATGACTCAAGATGGTAAATTACTTCGGGTAGCGCAGCCAATAAATCATCCAAAGTAACAATCAACACATGATGTTCTGTATCCAAAAAGGTAGCCATTTGACCCCCATAATCAACATCCGGTGCTCCTTCAATCCCACTGACAAATGAATGTAACTTACGTACATGTGGGCGAGCCAGCGCAGCAATAGCGGATGAATCAACCCCTCCTGAAAGCCAGGTGCCCATTTCGTCTGAGGCAGCACGACGAATGATGGCCTTCTCCAGCTTCAATCTCAATTCGGAGGCAATTTGATCAACGTCTTTGTAAGGGAGTTTTCCAGTTTTGACTTTTCCGTATTTATTAAACCCCTCTTCCGGCGTATACCATGTGCCCGGTGGAAATTCGTGCACGTCCTCGGTCACGGTCAACAATGCCTTGACTTCGGATGCAAAGGCCATCGATCCATCTGTTTCACCATAATATAAGGGTTTCACGCCTAGTTGATCTCGTGCTAAGAACAACCCATCAGATGACACAGCAGCTAGTGCGAAAGGTTCAGTGCGATCTGAAAGAGAATCTGGATCGGGAACAGGAGACGAAACTCCATCCCATACCGCGTTCATCTGTAGAGAGAGTGGCGTTGGACGCGCTTGGACTTCTGGCCAAGACGCTTGCATGGTTACATCTCGTTTTTCCAACATTTTCGCCCGGTCGGCTCCGCGGTGAGAAATCTTCTCAAGCATCTGGATAACATCCTGTTGCCGTCCGGGCAAGGCTATGCCTGCAATACCTGCCATGATAAATCCTCCTTTATCAGGTTATGTAGTAATGCTTTTAAACACCCATAAAGGGATAATAAAATAATGGGGGGGGGTGTCAGGGTACACAAAGAAAACTGCACTTGTAACATCTTGTACCCTTGAATATTTGGATTATAACATAGGGCCGTACAATGGTTGCAGTTTCAGTCAGAAACAGAGTGTCTAACTTTGTGGATTTCGTCTTAATTTTTACCGCAGAGCACGCAAAGAATGCAGAGAATTGCCTTTGTTTTTCTCTGCGATCTCAGCGGTGAGGAACCTTGAGCCCATGTTGTTAGCCACTCCCGGACAAATAGCTTTATGCCTACTCCGCATACATTATGATAAACTGCATCCTCATGGATAACAGTAAGCAAAGTGCGATGGCAAAGGCGCTTTTTGCAGTGATTGTTTGGGGGGCTTCCTTTATTGCCACAAAAGTGGCCTTGCGCGATGTGTCTCCCGTTACAGTAGTATGGCTACGCTTTGGGATGGGGGTTATCATTTTAGGCCTCGCTGTAACAGCTCGCAAGCAATTTGCATTCCCTAAACGAAACGAATGGGGCTACTTTGCCCTGGTGGGTTTTCTAGGAATCACTTTCCATCAATGGTTGCAGTCAACTGCATTGCTGACTTCCCGCGCCAGCACCACCGCCTGGTTGGTCGCAACCACTCCGATATTCATGGCCTTATTGGGCTGGCTAGTGCTCAAAGAAAAAATGCGTTGGCTGCAAATCAGTGGTATTACATTGGCAACATTGGGAGTACTGCTGGTGGTATCCGATGGTGATTTTTCAACCATCTCATTTAAGCAGTTCGGTCAACCCGGGGATATTCTGGTTCTGATCAGTTCGGCTAATTGGGCTGTCTTCTCCGCACTGTCGCGACGTGGCTTGAAATCTCACCCGGCGGCCCGTATGATGTTCTATGTGATGACTCTAGGTTGGCTTTTCACGACTATTTTGCTATTCACCGGTCCGGGCCTTAACGATATTCCAAAGCTGAGTCTTAATGGGTGGCTTGGAGTGACCTTCTTAGGTGTTTTCTGTTCAGGCCTGGCCTACATAGCCTGGTATGATGCGCTGAATGTGCTCCCCACCGGTCAATTGGGCGCCTTTTTATATCTTGAGCCTCCGGTAGCCGTCATCGTTGCCGCGCTGATTCTGACAGAGTCTGTCACCTGGGCTGCTATACTCGGCGGCGGGATCATCTTGTTCGGGGTGTGGCTGGTAAACAGAGAAGCTGACAAATGACTACAGGTTTCAGGCAGCACCAAACAAAAGGTGCACAGATTGACGAATTGGAGAATGGGTTGCGGTTGACAATTCCAGGTGGAGACGCGGAATATTACCGCATAGCACAACTTGATGACTATGCGAAGTTGCCGAGGGGACGTTTTCACCATCGCCCATCCCTGAGCCTGAGCCTGCGTGCCCGGGCTTCAAACCCTTCATTACCCGGAACCTGGGGCTTCGGGTTGTGGAATGATCCATTTGGATTGTCGCTAGGGTTTGGTGGGAATCCATTTCGCCTCCCCGCGCTGCCGAATGCGATCTGGTTCTTTCACGCCTCACAGGAAAATTACTTGTCTTTCAGCGACAAGCCTGGAAACGGATTCCTGGCACAAGTTTTTCGATCGCCGCTTTTCCCATTTGCTCGTTTAGCTAGTGTTGCTATGACAATTCCCTTTTCGCGAGTGAAAGCCCGTGATCTTATGGGAGAAATCGTCGAGGAGGATGGAAGCCGATTGAGCGTAGACGTAACCGAATGGCACGCATACAGACTTGAGTGGAGTCCGAAGCGGTCCGCATTTTGGGTGGATGACGATCTAGTGCTCAAATCATCTGTGAGTCCACGTCCGCCCCTGGGCTTGGTCATCTGGATCGACAATCAATACGCTGCTTTTACTCCAGGTGGAAAAATCGGGTTCGGCGTTCTGGAGAACACCGAACCCGCATGGTTGGAAATAGAAGGATTGAATTTGATTACAGGATAGGCCAAAAGCTGGGCAGGAATACGCGCAATAAAGCATCAACGATCAATCCCAGGATAAGCAAACCACCAAATTGGCGATTATGGAAGAAGGTATAGGCTGAAAACCAAACCGGCCAGCCCTCCCAGCCTTCGGGAGCTTCAGCAGGTTTAGGTACGTTCATGATCTTAACGGCACTCCAGGCATGTTTTATCGCAAAGAATATGATTAAAAGTGCGGGAGTAAAGTAACGCGGCACGAATACCAGATAAGCCGCCACAACGTAAATCATCAAAACAGCAAATTGATCCACGCGACGCGCAAAAGCTTCACCCACACGAACTGGAAAAGTACCAACACCGCGTGATTTATCATCATCCAGTTTGTCAATGTGCTTGGCCATGTTGATACTGACTACACCTAATCCATACGGCACACCCGCCAGAACGACGTTCCAGTTCCACTGACCGGAAAGAACAAAGTACACACCTGCGATCATGATCGGCCCCCAAATAAGGAAGATCATAAGTTCACCCAAGCCCCAATATTTGAACGGGTAAGTATAAGCCAGCAGCACCAGTGCTCCAAATGCAAACAAACCGATCGTGATGGGACTAAATTGCGTATAAAACAATGCCCAAATGCCCGCTAAGGTGGCCAGGAATCCACTGACGATGAACCAACGCATTTGAGTGCTTTTATCCCAAAACTTTTGCTGCAACGGATGCACACCATATTGAGTACGAAAATAATTTCCTTGGTCAAGCCCACGAGAAAAATCAGTGTAATCATTGAGCAGGTTGTTGGTTCCATGTGCGATGAAGAGACCAAATGTGAGGATTAGCCAGGGTATCCAGGAAAAATAACCATCGCGCCAGGCCAAAAGACCAGATATGACACAGGAATAAACTGTGAGCAATGTAACGGCAGAACGGGTAGCGATCAACCACTTGGAGACGACATCCAGAGCATCCCACTCTTCTTTGTCGTCCATTTTTATAAGCTCCCATGAGGCTTTGCGCCACATAGCAAAATTAATGTTCATCGACTTTTTCTCCTTTTATGAAATTTACTCACTACCTGATTGTATTAATTTATCTACTCCCATAAAATAATAGCATATAAAAATCATGAAGGTAAGCTTTTTTCAAATTGCGCTTTGTGCCAAAAGGTTGGCAAGACTGCACATAAGAAGACGTCAACTAACACACAACATAAACTATATGCCGACCGAGCGGTTGTTCAATAATCACAGCGGAGCAAAATCGATTTTAATAAATTTCTCCTGTTCATCAAGCAATTCAGACAAGTTATATCAAGTTTTAAAGAGCGTGAGCTTCAATCTGCACAGACATCTAGACAACTAGATATTTTATAATAAATAATGGTTGAAATAGCTCAACAATTCATATATACAATTCGATTTTTTCAATTGTGATAATTGTAACAACCTATCTATGACATCCCATACTTATATTTAAATGAATACTATCACATACTAAGGTAAGCGCAAAAGCGATTTCGCGATATTACTTTGCGCCTGCGTTGATAAGAACCATATTGTGCCAATTCAATCTCGATAAAACAATCACAGGAGGGCCGCAATGGCAGGAATTGCAATTCCACAGGACGTCGAGCGCAGCCGACAGTTCTTTTCTGACCTGTTTGAGGGAGTAGATGGAGAACGATTTAAAACTTGCTTACAGTGCGCCACGTGTAGTGGGGCATGTCCATTTGGGTATCTTATGGAATACCCACCAGGTAAAATGATAGCTTATTTGCGTGCAGATCTATTCGATCAGGTTCTAGAATCCGATTCTGCTTGGCTTTGCGTTTCTTGTTACGCATGCACCGAGATGTGTCCATCTCAGATACCAGTTACACCTGGCCTTATGACTCACACCAAAGAGGAATTGCTTTTGGCTGGGAATATACCAACTGAACTCCAAGATGCATTGGTAAATAGCCAGCAATATGGCAATCCACTCGGGGAATCACCTCGCAAACGCGCAGACTGGGTAGCTGACCTTAATTTTGAAGTACCCATCATGCGCAAAGCCAAGCGACCAGTAGATGTACTCTGGTTCGTTGGCGATTATGCTTCCTACCACCCTCGAGTAAAGGAAACCACCAAAGCTTTTGCAAAATTACTCAATAAGCTTGGCATTGATTTTGGTATCCTTGGGCCGGACGAAAATAGTGACGGAGATTCACAACGACTGGCTGGAGAACGGGGTCTGTTTGAATTGCTTGCAGAAAAGAACGGCAAAGCTTTCAGTAAATATGAATTTAACGAGATCATCACTACTGATCCTCACGCTTATAACGCCATCAAAAACGAATACCCACAACTTGGCATTGAGTATCCTGTCCGGCACTACACTGAATTTCTAACCGAACATATTGAAAAGATTAAACCGATGCTTAAAAAGAATGGGGAAAAACGAGTAACCTACCACGATCCCTGCTATCTGGGCCGCGCAAACGAAATTTATGACGCACCGCGTACGTTATTAGAAGCTATACCCGGTCTGGAGATTGTTGAAATGTCGCATACCAAGAGCAACAGCCTTTGCTGCGGTGGCGGTGGCGGCGGGATGTGGCTGGACGGTTTTCAATGGGAAAAAGGAGAGGTGCGGCTATCTGACTGGCGTGTCAAAGAAGCTGTAACCGCCGAAGCTGACGTTCTGGCTGTAGCATGTCCATACGAGCCACCACGTTTTGAAGATTCTACAAAGACAGTACCAGGAGCAGACAAGATAATTGTTAGAGATATCCTGGAACTGCTCATCGAGGCTATAGGATAACCAAGGAGGAGACAGATGACTATTATCGTAGCAATCGTCAAGATGGTGCCCGATTTAGTTGAAGAACTCGAGATCAACGACAGTGACACTGGACTAGACAGAGATTGGCTACGCTTGATCATCAACGAATTCGACAATCATGCCATTGAGCAAGCCATTCTGTTGAAAGAACGTGACGGCGGCGAAGTAACCGTACTCTCGCCCGAAGCGGAAGGTGTTGACGATATGCTCTTCACCATTGCCGCTAAAGGTGCTGATCGTATGATCAAACTCACCGGCGACCTTGAAGAAGAGGTAAACAACCACGCCTTGGCGCGCGCCTTTGCCGAGACTGCAAAAGATCAACAACCCGACCTAATACTAACCGGTGTACAAGCCAACGATGATTTGGATGGGCCGGTTGGGCCACTAGTGGCAGAGTACCTGGATATGCCCTATGTTGGCTACGTTTCCGGCGTCACCGTTGAAGGGGGTAAAGCGATAGCCCGCAAGGAATATCCTGGTGGGTTGATCGCAGAAATGGAAGTTACCTTGCCAGCTGTGTTGGGTATCCAGGCAAGCGAAGAACCACCCCGCTATGTAGCGATTTCCAAAGTTCGGCAAATGATGAAGACCACAGAGATCGAAGAAAAAGAAGTCTCTGAGCTTGATTCCAGTGGCGGTCCAACTGTTGGTCGCATGTATCTACCAGAAGCCGCTGAGAAAGCTGAAATGATCGAAGGAGACGAAGAGGAGATTGCCGTAAAACTTGTTGAGATTTTCAAGGAGGTAGGTGCATTATGAACCAGGATATTTATGTTGTCATAGAACATCTACAAGGGCAAATTTCAGATATCTCATACATAACCCTGGCAGCAGCGCGCGATCTGGCCCAAGATATGGATGGAAAAGTCGTCGGAGTTCTTTTGGGACATAACGCCCAGGACCTGACGTCCACTCTTGCTGCCGACAGCATCATCTATGCAGACGATGCTGCATTGGCTGAATTCACAGCTGATGCCTACATAAAAGTATTAACAAGCCTGGTTGAAGTAAACCAACCTCGAGCAGTACTGTTTGGAAACACATCCATCGGCGCAGATATTGCCAGCGTAATCTCTGCTCGCCAATCAATGCCCCTGGTAAGTTCTTGTGTACAAATTAGTGCTGGGAAATTCACCAGTCAGATTTGCGGTGGCAAGATCATGGCAGAAACCGAATTGGCTGAAACAACAACATTGGTTACAGTGATTCCCGGCTTCTATAAAGCGGAACAAGGCCAGGCCGATAAATCTCCTGAGGTCACTTCTCTTGAAACACCTGCTCTCGACGATTTACGCGTGGCTCTGAAGCAGTATATTGAGCCCGAAATTGGGGATGTTGATATCAGCAAAGAGTCCATTCTGGTATCGATCGGGCGTGGCATACAAACAGAAGACAACATTGAGTTGGCCGAAGAATTAGCTGAATTTTTGGGAGGGCAAGTTAGCTCATCACGACCTATCGTCGATCAAGGCTGGTTGCCAACCGCGCGCATGGTCGGCAAATCCGGACAGAGTGTAAAACCTAAGCTCTATCTGGCTCTGGGTATCAGTGGTGCACCAGAACATGTCGAAGGGATGGCTGATAGCGAAACGATCGTTGCTATCAACAGCGACCCCAATGCCCCCATATTTGATATCGCAACCTACGGAGTTGAAATCGACTTTTTCGACTTAATAGATCCACTGCTTGAAAAGGTCGAGGAAGCTAAAGGATAGGACAAGGAGTTGAGGAGGAAATGCTATGCCTGAAAGATTAAATTACTGGGGAATACCTCATGATTGGGGTGCGCCGGAGCTTTATGTTTACACGATTATGTTCCTGGCGGCCTTCATTTTGCTCTTCCGATTCTTCCGTCAAGCCAGCCTTTGGTGGCGCACAGGACGTCCGGAACCGCGCTGGGACAAACTCCATATACGAATTTGGCGCCTGATTCAGTACGCTATCATCCAAACGAAAGTGCTAAGGCAGCGTTTTCCGGGCCTGATGCACGTGGCAATCGCCTGGAGTTTCTTTGTATTCTTCCTTGGCACTGCGCTGGCAACTATCCACGACCACTTCTTCGAATTCCTCTTTGGCAACACGCTCAATATCTATAAATTCACGCTCGACATTTTCACCATAATCTTTCTCGTCGGTGCGGGAATGGCAATTTATCGACGTTACGCACAGAAACCCGAACGATTAACCTTAGAGCCCGGATTCACCTGGACGTTGTCACTAATCACCCTGATCGTTCTAAGTGGATTGGTTACTGAATCCTTAAGGCTGGCCGTCGAGCAACCCGCCTGGGGTGCCTGGTCACCCGCAGGATGGCTGCTGGCCCAGCTTTGGCTTGCTACCGGCACATCGGAAACCGCGTTGATCAATTGGCATCTTGCCATTTGGATCTTCCATCTGCTCACCGTAGCGATAACGCTTATCACCTTGCCCGCCGGGACATTGCTTCATGCACTCACCGGTCCGTTGAATGCCTTCTTCTCCAAGCTTGATCGTCCAATCGGAGCACTGGCAACTAACGCGCAGACAGCCGAGGGTGAGCCTGTTTTTGCAAGTAAACTCAGCGATCTAACCTGGAAACAACTGCTAGACGGAGATGCGTGTACTGAATGTGGACGCTGTCAGGATGCTTGCCCAGCTTTTGGTGCAGGAACGCCGCTTTCCCCCAAGAAGTTGATTCTATCTCTTCGAGATGCCCTTCACAATAACGGAAGCAAGCCGGCCCTTGTTGGCGAAGCAATTGCGGAGGAGGTACTTTGGTCTTGTACAACTTGTGGAGCTTGCGTCCATGAGTGCCCCGTTCTGATCGAACACATCGATACGATTGTTGACCTTCGCCGCCATATGGTTATCGAGGGAATGGTTGACGCTGAATTGCAAACCGCGTTGACCAACCTCGGACGGTATGGCAACTCATTCGGTCAATCTGAACGAATGCGTGCCCGCTGGTCAAAGGGTATGGAGCCAAAGGTAAAAGATGCTGGCAAAGAGACGGTTGAATATCTATGGTATGTCGGCGATTATGCCTCATATAGTCCCACGCTAACAGATATCACCCAGAGTACGGCTAAGGTTTTCCAAGATATTGGCCTGGACTTTGGCATTATGTATAAAGGTGAGAATCACGCTGGAAACGATGTGCGCCGAGCTGGCGAAGAGGGTCTCTTCGAAATGTTAGTAGAAAAGAATCTCAAAGCCATGAAGCGCTGTGATTATCAGACCATCGTTACTACCGACCCACATACATATAACACGCTTAAAAATGAGTACCCTGCTAACGGGAAGCAACCTGTATTGCACTACAGTGAATTACTAGATCAACTGATCACTTCTGGGCAGCTAAAGTTCAGCAATAAATTGAACTATAAAGTCACCTATCACGATCCGTGCTATCTGGGTCGCTACAACGGTGTGTACGATGCACCACGACGGGTGATCGAAGCAACTGGCTGCGAGCTGGTCGAGATGCCGCGAAATAAAGATTGCGCACTCTGTTGTGGCGCAGGTGGTGGCCGCATCTGGATGGAAGAAGGAGAAGTAAAAGAAAGACCGAGCGAATCCCGCATTCGCGAAGCAGTGGAATTGGACGGAGTGACAGATTTCATTGTTGCTTGCCCCAAGGATGTAACCATGTATCGAGATGCCATAAAGACAACTGGCCAGGAAGACCAAATGGTAGTAAAAGATCTGATCGAATTAGTTGATGAAGCCTTAGGAATATCTGTTTCTGAAGCCAGAGAGTGAGAATCTCTACATTTTCTTGAGCCCAATATGAAACAGCTATCCAAGTTAAATCTCCGCAGGAAACCCGGGATCAGGATGTCGATTGCAACAAAGATGATCCTGGGCTTCCTGGTCATTATTATCATGATCAGTGTGTTGTTCATGGTTGCCGGAGTACAAATAATCAGCGATAGGGTTGTAGAAGAAGGCCAAGAAAAAGTACGCAACGATTTAAATGCTGCACGAGAGATCTACTCAAATAGACTCACCCATATATATGACATCATTCGTCTGACTGCCAGCAGAGCAGAGGTAAGAGAAGCGGTTATCTCGGGTAACGCCAATCGCGCCATAAATGAATTGGTCAGCATCAAAGATGAAGAAGGTCTTGATGTCCTCACTATCACAGACAAGTATGGTTACGTTCTACTACGCTCAAGCAATCCAAGTCAGGTTGGTGATAATCAAGGGAAAAATGAACTTGTCAATTCAGTTTTGTATCGGAAAGAACCATTGGCTGCAACAATCGTAGTAGCAGGCGAAGATTTATTACTGGAAACACCACTGCTGGCTGAGCAGGCATTTTTCATCTTCATCGACACTCCATTAGCGCGTACAAGAGAAGAAACTCAAGAAACTGACGGAATGATGCTAAAAGCTGCCGCGCCAATTTTCGATAATAGAGGCAAATTCATTGGGGTTGCATATGGCGGAGTATTGCTCAATCGCAACTATGAAATCGTAGATAAAGTGAAGCAGACAGTCTATGAAGATGTTATATACGAAGGTCAGGATATCGGCACGGCGACAATCTTTCAAGATGACGTAAGAATTTCTACAAACGTTAGCAATGAAGATAGTACTAGGGCGATCGGAACCCGCGTTTCAGAGGAAGTATACGATCGCGTAATTCGAAAAGGCGATCGTTGGATAGACCGAGCCTATGTTGTAAACAACTGGTATATCACTGCTTATGAACCAATTCTTAATTCTAGGAATAGCATAATAGGTATCTTGTATGTCGGTGTATTAGAACAAAAATATATTGATATTCAGCGCGAAACCATCCTGACCTTTTTAGGCATCACTATTATCGGCACGCTCGTCACAATGATGGCCGCTTACTTTATTGCGACACGTATCTCAGGTCCTATCAATAAATTAGTATCCGCATCCAATGAAGTAGCGCAAGGAAATTTAGACGCAAAGGTTGAACTATATACAAACGATGAACTCCAATATCTGGCTGAATCGTTTAACGCCATGGCCGAAGCACTAAAAAGAAGGGACGAACAATTTAAAGATTTCACAACAAAAAAAATAATGGAATCGGAGAGGTTAGCACTCGTCGGTCAATTATCCGCCAATATCGCCCACGAATTAAATAATCCACTTCAAGGCATTGTGACCTTTTCGCACCTACTGCTTGAAGATCACAAATGTAATGACCCCATTCTTGCCACGTCTCTCGAAAAAATCGTTGGGCAAGCTAACCGTTGTAGAGATATTATTCGTGGTTTGTTAGACTTCGCCCGCCAGCGGAAGCCAGACAAAGCCTTTTGTGACATCAATGAAGTAATTGATGAATGTGTTTCTCTAGTTGAACATCAGGCTTTATTCCATAATATCCAAGTAATTAAACATTTACAAGGTGACCTACCTTTGGCCGTGATAGATTCTGCCCAAATCGAGCGTGTATTTATTAATATGATCGTTAACGCTGCCGAAGCCATTGAAGGCAGCGGGTACTTGAATATCAGTACTCGCTATAGTAAAAGGAAAGATGCCATCGAGATAGCATTTTCCGATAATGGCCCGGGAATTAGCCAAGAGGATCTAAAAAAGATTTTTGATCCATTTTTCACAACAAAAGATGTTGGGCACGGTACAGGTCTGGGCTTGGCTATCAGCTACGGAATTATCAAAGGACACCAAGGCACGATAATTGTTGATAGCCAAGAGGGGCGAGGCACAACTTTCATTGTCGAGTTGCCAGTCAAAGTAAACGGAGATAATGGAGAACACTCAAAAAATGGCTGACCAAGAAAAGATTCTCATTATTGACGATGAGGAAATCGTCAGAGATTCCTGCATTCAAATTTTATCGAAGAGAGATTATAAAATCGAAACAGCACAGAATGGTGAAGAGGGCCTGGAAATACTTGAAGATTTTCAACCAGATCTGGCCCTTGTTGATCTCAAAATGCCGGGACTCTCTGGTTACGAAGTGCTTGACCGAATACATGAATTTGACTCCACAATAGTGACGATTGTCATTACAGGCTTTGCCACAGTGGATTCGGCCGTCGAGTCGATGAAAAAAGGGACTTACGATTTTCTGCCCAAACCTTTCAAGCCGGATGAATTGCGCCTGATTGTTCAGCGAGGTTTGGAACGGAGAAAATTAATATTAGAAACTATTGCGTTACGCCAAGAAAAAGAAATGTTGCGCGAACAATTTGCAGCGATTGTCTCCCATGAATTGAAGTCTCCTTTGGGGGCAGTACAGCAAAGCTTCTAAGGTTTAGTCAGTGATTTGGAAGAGAATATGTCGGATGATCAGAAAAAGAAAATTGGGCGTCTTCAATCCCGTATCGCGGATCTGATAAAACTAGTGAACACCTGGTTGCGAGCAATTTCGGTGGACATTTCAACTATTCGCGAAAACTTTGAAACCATATCAATTGTTGAAACGATAACGAAAGCTGTAGAAAATGTTGATCAACATGCTATACGCAAAGATATCAGTATTGAAACTTCTCTACAAGAACCGATCGGACCCATCAATGGCAACGAAGTGACTTTGGTTGAGGCAATCGTAAATATCATTGGCAATGCAGTTAAATACACACAAATGGGAGGGCATATCTTTATAAATGCTAGCGAAGAAGAAGATTATGTTCATATTGAAATCAAAGATGACGGCGTAGGTATTGCCGTGGAGGATTTATCCCATATCTTTGATGATTTCTATGTTGGAAAAACAAAACCTGAAGGCGAAAGGAGAAGTGGAGTTGGATTAGCCATCACAAAACGTATCATAGATGCCCACGATGGATCAATAACTGTTGATAGCGAACTGGGCAAGGGAAGCACATTTGTGATCCATCTGCCCGTTCTGAAACAGGCAAACAAACCTAATCAAGAAAAAGAAGTTCTTAAAACCTAAGGAGGTTCCTATGGAAGATGCAAAGTTACTGATCATTGATGATGATCCTGACTATGTGGATGGGATCAAATCAATCCTTGACAAAGCAAACTACAACGTAGCTGTAGCCTATAACCCAAAAGATGGTCTCGAAGCATTGAGCTCTGGAGACTTCGATCTTCTATTACTCGACATCATGATGGGGCGGGGTGCTGAAGGGGTTATGGTAGCACGGAAGATCAATAAGGATCCCAAACTTAGAGAAATACCCGTATTGATCATTACCGGAATTCGAGAACAAATGGCATTTCTTTTCCCGGGACAACCAGTGCACCCACGCCTGCTGCCCACTGATGCCTTGCTCGAAAAACCGGTTGATCCCAATTTGCTGCTAGAGAAAGTAGATGCGTTATTAAAAGAGGCTGCAGAAAAAAAATCAACAGGAGCAAAGTAACGGCCTATGGCAACTAGACCCTCATTTAGCCAGGAGATTGGAAATCTCCTCTATGCTTCGCACGGGGATCCACTGAGTCAATGTATTCATTGTGGTACTTGCTCAGGAACATGCCCCGTGGCCGAATATATGGATCAAACACCTCGACGTTTGATCGGTATGATAAACGCTGACCTCAAGGAAGATGTGCTAGATTGCAATACCTATTGGTTTTGTGCGTCCTGTTACCATTGCACAGTACGCTGTCCTTCTAATATAGATATTGCCGGTGTGATGTATGCTGTCAAACGTTATTCTATTTGGCATAAAACCTATTCAGATGACCTGGTAGGACCAGTCTTCTCTGAGACTTTCATGCAGACTATCGCCAAGAACGGTCGATCCTATGAACCGATCCTGGCGACATCATACCTCTTCGGCTTTGGAGCAAAAGAATTCTTCCAGGAAGTTCAGGGTGCAACCAAAATGATGCTCTCAGGACGCATCCCGGTATTGCCTTCAAAGATCAAGCGCCTTAAGAAATTCCAAAATATGATCAAACGCATCATCCCGATGGGACAGGAGGAGAAAGCATGAAAAAATACGCTTATTTCCCAGGCTGCTCCCTAGAAAAGATGGCCCTGAGCTATCACAATTCGGCACTGGAAACCACTCGCGCATTAGGCGTTGAGCTTGAAGAGTTGGAAGATTGGAATTGCTGTGGTGCAACAACCTACTTCCATCTCGATGAAATTCTGGCAAATTCACTTGTAGCTCGCAACTTGGCGATAGCAGAAAAGCAAAATCTTGATTTTGTCGCTCCTTGCAGCGCATGTTACAAAAACGCCTATTTCACAAACACATATATCAAGGAAGATGCCGATCTAGCTGAGCATATTAATTATGCGCTCGAGGCAGACGATCTTCAACTTTCTGGCAACTTAAATGTGCATCATCTCATTGAAGTTTTTGTGGATGATATTGGGACCAAGGAAATTAAGAAAAAAGTCACAAATCCTTTAAAGGAACTTCACGTTGCACCATACTATGGCTGCCAAATCGTAAGGCCAAGAAAGAATGGCGAGAATATTGAAGCCCCACAGTTTTTTGAAGAACTACTCATAGCTATGGGTGCTGAGGCAACCGACTTTGCTTATAAGACTCGTTGCTGCGGGGGCTCTCTCTTGATCACGAATCGCCATGCCGCCCTTGACATGATTAGATTGCTGCTGCAAAATGCCCAAGACAGCGGAGCAGAAGTGATTGCTACTGCTTGCCCGCTTTGCCAGGTTAATCTTGAGTGCTATCAAGCCCAAGTTAATGAGGAGTTTGGCACTGATTACTCCATACCAGTTTTATACTTCACACAACTGCTTGGATTAGCCATGGGCACTCCTCCGAAAAAATTAGGGATAGGGAAAGAGTTTATTTCAGCAATGCCTTTCCTTTCTAAATATCTAAAAAAGGCAGCAAAGTGACCTATCCTTACGCGTTGGAGTATCAAGTAATTAAACAATGCTCAACATCAAACTCAATTAATAGGAGATAGACTTATGAGCGAAAAAATTGGAGTATATGTATGCCACTGTGGCACAAATATTGCCGGCACGGTGGACGTAGAACAAGTCGCGCAGTGGGCCGGTAGTCACCTCAAAGACCAGGGTGTGATCATTGCGCGAGATTACAAATTCATGTGTTCCAGTCTTGGTCAGGAATTGATCGAAAAAGACATCAAAGAACTGGGACTGACACGTGTGGTTGTCGCCGCCTGTTCCCCACACCTGCACGAGAAGACTTTCCAAACCGCATGCGAAAATGCTGGCCTGAATCCATATCTGTGTGAACTAGTCTCGATCCGTGAGCAAGTTTCATGGGTACATTCTGATAAAGAGGCCGGCACTGCAAAATCTAAAGCAGTTGTCGCCGGCGGCGTAGAGCGAGTTGTTCATAATGACTCACTCGAACCACTAAAGGTTCCCATCCATGCAAACACGCTGGTTGTAGGCGGTGGTATTGCTGGAATCCAGGCCGCCCTAGAAATCGCCGATGCAGGTTTCCATGTAGACTTGGTTGAACGTGAACCAACCATCGGGGGGCACATGGCACAATTCGATAAGACCTTCCCCACTTTAGACTGCTCGGCTTGTATTCTGACACCCAAGATGGTACAGGCTGGCTCACATCCCAATATCACTCTACACACATGGAGTGAGGTGGAGAATGTAGATGGCTATGTAGGAAACTTCACAGTTACCGTACGTAAAAAAGCCAGCTATGTAAACACAGATAGTTGCACGGGTTGCGGCATCTGTTGGGAAAAATGCCCCAAGAAAGTGGTTGATGATGTGTATGAGGCAGGCTTTGGTACCCGCAAGGCGATCTATACACCCTTCCCACAGGCCGTACCCAAGTTCCCGGTTATGGATAAAGAGAACTGTATCTATTTCCAAAAAGGGACTTGTAAGGCTTGTGAAAAATTCTGCCCAACAGAGCCTAACTCGATCGACTTCGAGCAAGAAGATGAAGTAATTGAACTACAGGCAGGTAATGTCATCATCGCAACTGGCTATGATCTCTTCGATGCTGAACGCATACCACAATACAACTACAAAAAACTGGATAATGTCTTCACCAGTTTAGAATTTGAACGAATGTGCAACGCATCTGGACCTACCAGCGGTGAAATCGTCCTGCGTGACGGTAAAACTCCGCCCAAGGCTGTGGGCATCATTCATTGCGTTGGCAGTCGAGACAAGAATTACAATTCATATTGCTCTTCGATTTGCTGTATGCAAAGTTTGAAGTTTGCCCACCTGGTAATGGAGCGAACGGATGCTGAAGTATACAACTTCTACATTGATATGCGAACGCCCTTCAAAGATTACGAGGAGTTCTATCAGCGTATCCTTGAGGAGGGCGGCCATATGGTCCGCGGAAAAGTAGCCGAGGTCACTGATGCAGTACGCTTCCCAGGCGAAGAAGGAAAGTTGATCATCCAGGCAGAGGATACGCTGATCGGAAAACAACGGCGCATTCCTGTGGACATGGTCATTCTTTCAAACGCCATGGAACCTCGCCACGACGCTCAAGAAGTAGGCCACATGTTTGGTATTTCTTGCAGCGCCAATGGTTGGGTTATCGAGCGACACCCCAAGCTTGATCCAATAGCTACTATGACCGAGGGTATCTATATCGCCGGTTGCGTACAAGGGCCGAAAGACATTCCTGCCACTGTTGCGCAAGGTGCGGCTGCGGCAGCACGCGTGCTCGGGAAAATCCAGCAAGGTGAAATCGAACTTGAGCCAATTCGCGCCAGCGTAAACGAAGAGCAGTGCTCTGGATGTCGCATTTGCAACGATTTGTGTCCGTTCAATGCCATCACCTTTAATGAGGAAGAGATGGTCTCTGATATCAACCCGGCGCTATGCCAGGGCTGTGGCACCTGTGTTGCGGGTTGCCCGGCTGGGGCAATATCTGGCACGGGCTACAGCAATCAACAGATACTCGCGCAAATTGATGGCTTATTACTGTTGAATGTCGACGATGAGTCCGTCCCGGCGTGAGGAGAAAACTATGACAGAAAAATTTGAACCAACAATCATTGGCTTCACTTGCAATTGGTGCAGCTACCGCGCAGCTGATTTGGCCGGAACCGCTCGCCTAAAGTACCCACCCAATATACGTCTGATCCGTCTGATGTGTTCTGGGCGCCTTGATCCGATGTTTATTTTCAAGGCACTGGCTAATGGGGCTGATGGCGTCATGGTCACTGGCTGCCATCCAGGTGAATGTCACTACATTGAACAAAACTACAAAGCACTACGCCGCTTCCATCTAATCCGACGTACGTTAAAAGGATTCGGCATCGAGCCCGAACGTGTCAAGCTGGTTTGGGCCAGTGCAGCAGAAGGTGTGAAATTTGCCAGCGAGACAACCTCATTCGTTGAAGAAATTCGCGAGCTTGGCCCATTAAATTGGGGAGAAGCTTCAGGCAATGGAGGCAAATCTGTCTCTAAGAAAAAATCTAAAGTTGAGGTGGCAGCATGAGCAAAGCAAAAAGTAAACCGAAATTCGCCATGTACTGGGCGGCTGCCTGCGGCGGATGCGAAATCGCAGTCCTGAATATCCATGAGAAAATCCTGGATGTGGATGCAAACTTCGATATCGCTTTCTGGCCGGTGGCCATGGATGCCAAGTACAAGGACGTAGAAGCCATGGAAGACGGCTCGATCCTGCTGACGTTGTTCAACGGCGGCATTCGCAACGACGAGAACGAGCACTTAGCCAAATTGCTACGCCAAAAGTCGCAGATCCTGGTGGCGTTCGGTTCGTGCGCAACGGAAGGCTGCATCCCGGGATTGGCTAACCTGAGTCCCGTCGATGAGATTACAGAAACAGCTTTCAACACTGTTTCAACAGACAATCCGGATGGGATCCTACCGCAAACATCCTACAAAATGCCCGAGGGTAAGATTACCATTCCTACGATTTACCCCAGGCTGCGCACATTGGAAGACGTGGTTGACGTAGATTACTACATGCCCGGTTGTCCACCCGAATCCCATCAGATCGCAGCCGTGATCGACCTGGTTATCCAGGTTTTGCAAGGTAAAGCCGAATTGCCGCCCAAGGGCGCGACCATTGGTGCAGGTAACTCGACCGTTTGTGATGAATGTGAGCGCGAACGAAACGTAAAATCAATCACTTCTTTCCGCCGCATCTATGATGCTCCCATCGATCCTGAGCTTTGCCTGCTAGAACAGGGCATACCCTGCAACGGTGTGGCAACACGCAGTGGGTGCGATGCCCGCTGCCCAACAGCCGGCGCACAGTGCATTGGCTGTTATGGCCCTGCAGAAGGCGTTGTCGATTATGGTGCCCGCCTGATCGGTGCATTTGCTTCAGTCATTGATAGTGAAGATCCGGAAGAAATAGAGGCCATTTTGGATGGTATTCCCGACCCGACCGGACAATTTTATCGATTCAACCTGGCGGGTTCCCTGCTTAAAGCAGCTAAACCGGTCTGGGAAAAGGAGAAGGTGTAGGGCGGGATAAACTCCCACCCCACTGGAGGCAACTATGACAAAACAAATAACTATTGACCCCATCACCCGCCTGGAAGGTCATGGCAAGATCGAAATATTCCTTGACAAACAAGGAAATGTTGCAAATACATATTTCCAAATCCCTGAGTTGCGCGGCTTTGAACGCTTCTGCGTTGGCCGCCCAGCTGAGGAAATGCCACTGCTGACTAACCGCATTTGTGGTGTATGCCCTGAAGCACACCACATGGCGGCTGCCAAAGCTACCGACGCTGTTTACCACGTAGATCCACCGCGTACAGCCAAGATGCTGCGCGAACTGCTATATTCAGCTTTTTACGTGACCGATCATGCTACTCATTTCTATGCGCTGGCAGGCCCAGACTTTGTTATGGGCCCGGATGCGCCTGTGGCTGAACGGAATATTCTAGGTGTCATCCATAAAGTTGGACTTGAAATTGGTGGCAAGGTCATTAACGCCCGCAAGGCCGGGCACACCGTCATCGAGATGATTGGTGGGCGCAAGGTACATCCTTGTACTTCAATTCCTGGTGGATTGACTAAGGGCATCACTAAGGAACAGCAAAAGGAGATCCTTGAACTGGGTAAATGGGCTGTTGATTTTGGCCAACTATCTCTGCAACTCTTTAGCGACATAGTTCTTGGTAACAAAGAGTATCTTGACTTGATCGTTGGAGACATCTACACACATAAGACTTACTACATGGGTATGGTAGATGAAAACAATCATGTTAATTTCTACGATGGCATGGTACGCGTGGTAGATCCGGATGGTAAGGAGTTTGTAAAATACGAACCCAAGGATTATACAAAGCATATTGCTGAACATGTAGAGCCCTGGACCTATCTCAAATTCCCATATCTCAAGAATGTCGGCTGGAAAGGTTTCACCGATGGGAAAGACTCTGGTGTATACTGCGCCACACCGCTCTCGCGCTTGAATGCTGCTGATGGTATGGCCACCCCATTAGCCCAGGAGCACTTCGAGAAGATGTATGAGACCCTGGGTGGCAAACCCGTCCATCAGCGACTGGCTACCCACTGGGCACGCCTGATCGAATTGCTATACGCAGCTGAGCGATGGGTTGAACTGGCTTCCGAACCTGATATCACATCCGATAATTTCCACACCGTCCCTATTGAAACACCAACCGAGGGTGTGGGCATCGTGGAAGCCCCTCGTGGTACACTAACACATCACTACACCACTGACGAGCGCGGCGTGCTGACCAAGGTCAACCTGATCGTAGGTACTACCAATAACTATGCCCCGATCAGCATGTCCATCAACAAGGCAGCCAGCAGCTTAATTAAAAAGGGTACGGTCGTCACCGAACCAATACTCAATATGGTTGAGATGGCCTTCCGCGCCTACGACCCCTGCTTTGGATGTGCTACACACTCTCTGCCCGGAAAGATGCCGTTGCAAGTTACCATTCGTGATGCTGATGGTGAAACGGTAGATGTGCTAAAACAGTTCTGTTAATCTCAGGAACATCTGTTTGTAGTGAGGGCTGCCGGGAGTTCTCCGGTAGCCCTCTTAATAGAGTTAGCATTGATGAAAATACTGGTAATAGGACTTGGCAACTCAATATTAGGGGATGATGGCGTTGGCTGGAAAGTGGTAGAGCAGGTTAATCGAAATTTGCTCTTGCCTTCCAATTCAACTTCTTCGCAGGAAAATAATTCAATTGAGATAGACACAGCTGCTTTAGGCGGTCTGACATTGATGGAGAGATTGCTGGGATATGATCGGGTTATACTGGTCGATTCAATGGAAACAGGCCAGAGCGAGGTTGGAAGCGTACAAACATTTCCGCTCGCTTCGCTGCAAGACCCTATGGCTGGTCATTCCGGTTCAACCCATGATACTTCCCTTATGACAGCTCTGCAAACCGCCCAAAGCATTGGCGCAGACATTCCCAAGTGGGTGGATGTGGTTGCTGTCGAAGCCCAAAATGTATATGATTTCAGCGAGGAACTCTCCCCTCCTGTGGCAGCTGCCGTACCGATAGCGGTACAGGCTGTTATGGATTTGCTCAAAGGAGCCCCCCTGGAACCATCCTGAACTTCCAGAACGCCGTCAGCACTGCTGATGAATGTGAAAAAGAATATTTTTACCACAAGAGACCTGCGCGTTTATCCTATGACTCGCGGGTCTATAATTATGTATAATGAAATTCAGCTATTGTATAATAGTGCAAACCTATCTCAAAGGATTAAAACATGGACGATTGTCTCTTCTGTGAAATTATCAAAGGGGAAATCCCTTCCACTGTGGTCTATAAAGACGAGCAGGTGATGGCCTTTCGAGATATCAATCCAGTTGCCCCCACTCATATTCTGGTCATTCCAAATAAACATATCCCAGATGTAAATCATATTTCAGAAGATGACAAGCAACTCATGGGCCATTTACTCTCGGTTGTAAAAACGATTGCTGATGAAGAAGGAATCACCGAGAGCGGCCATCGCCTGATCATTAACACTGGCCCCGATGGGCATCAAGAGGTCTTTCACTTACACTTACACATCCTCGGTGGGAGGCGTATGCAACACCCTATGGGATAGAAATTCCGGGAGCTTTAGCTCCCGGTTTTATTTTGACAGATAGCAGGGGTACGCCTATAATCAGCCCATTCTGTAAATGGAAGGTATAGATGCACAACAAACGGAATTTAGTAATTTTATTTATTACTCTGGTTATTATGATGATGGGCTTCGGCATCATCATCCCAGTTTTGCCCGATCTGGTTGTTACTTATGGTGGTACTGGAATAGAAATGGGCGGTTTGATGGCAATTTTCTCGGCCATGCAATTCCTGTTTTCACCGATGTGGGGGAGCCTTTCAGATCGATTTGGCCGCAAACCGATTCTAATGCTGGGAGTATTTGGCAACGCTATCAGCATGTTGGCTCTTGGTTTATCTACCCAATTGTGGATGTTGTTCGCTGCCCGCGGTCTGGCAGGAGTGCTTTCTTCCGCAACACTGCCAACAGCCATGGCCTACATCAGCGACAGTACAGATGAGAAAAGTCGAGGTGGGGGCATGGGCGTGATTGGCGCAGCCATGGGTCTTGGGATGGTGCTTGGGCCAGGGGCGGGTGGTCTATTGAGTGGCATCTCCTTGCAAACACCTTTCTATTTCGCAGCGGTACTATCACTGATTGCAATGATTTCAATCTGGTCTTTCTTGCCCGAATCGTTGGGGATTGAAAAGCGTGATACAGCTGTTAAGCTGCAAGGTCCGCAATTAATGGCTATGTGATCATCACTTTTTGGATCATTGGCATTTCTTTTTGTATCTGCTTTCATGATTAGCTTTGCGATGACTAATTTCGAAGGTATTTACGCTTATTACGCAAATCAGCGCTATGGTTATGGACCAGAAACAATCGGGGTTATCCTGACAGCAATTGGTGTTGTCTCTGTTATTGCTCAAGGTGCACTAACAGGTATCGCAACACGGAAATTTGGTGAGGAAAATGTAATCAAGGTTTCATTGTTTGCAAGCGTGGTTGGTTTTTTGGTTATGCTGTTAGCAACCAATCTGACAATGGTCATCCTGACATCTTCCTTCTTTGTTCTGGCGAATGCCATGCTTCGTCCAGCGGTCTCGTCATTGATCTCTCAACGTACTACTCAAGGACAGGGTATTGCGATGGGGTTGAACAATGCTTATATGAGCTTAGGGAGAGTGGTTGGCCCACTGTGGGCTGGAATCGTTATCGATATCAATTTGTATTACCCATTTTTCACCGGAGCCATTATCTTGATGGTTGGCTTCATCGCCAGCCTGGTTTATCTGAGAAGCAATGCACCGATAAAACCGACATTAGAAACAGTTGCGGACTAAAACAAATATCACTCTCGGGTTTTTTATCATTGTGAGGCTGTGTTAAATTTCATTATGGACAGTATCACCCTAACTACATTCTCCATTGCAAGTTGGCTGGCATTTTATTTAATCGCACGAGACAACCATCCGCGCTTGCGGCTTACCGGAGCCGGTTTACTTACTTATGCGCTTGTGTTGGGGTTGAGCTTCACAACTAGCGGAGAGATATGGGGACGAATTAATTGGGCCCTACGGTTACTACCATCTTTACTTTGGGCAGGTGCAATACTTTACATTGACGACCGCATCACACTCAACCGGAGCATGTTACCGATGATTTGGAAGTGGATTCTACTTCCGACTACTTTTCTGGGGGGGATCGGGTTTGTACTTGGATCCAATTTGATGACATCTACTTGGATTTGGTTTTCAATTATCATCGGTCTTTCTCCAGCTATCTTCACACTTATCTTGCTCCAAGACCTGTTGACACTCCTTCGTCCACGCCAGGCTACAGGTATTTTGTTAGCCGCCACCCTCTTTTTCACACTAGGAGAAGGATTCCTTGTACTCCCCCTAAACTGGCTTCCCACAGATTGGGTAATTTTCGGTATAGGTTTGGACATATTCTTGTTAGGCTTAGCCATTGCCTGGTTCGACGCATTCAATGAGGGTGAAACTTTACTCTATGACCTGTTGCGCTCCTTTACCATCACTACCGTAATAATACTTATCTTCGCTGGTCAGGTCGGTTTTGTCATTGCAATTCAGACAGGTCTGACTCCGGGAATGCGTATTTTACTTATTAGTACCATTACAACTGCAATCCTGTTATCTGTCTTTGCAGATCCGTTGCAATCATTGGTAGATCAATTTGTCTTTAGAAATACACCTGCTCTGCAAAATACTCGTGCGCGACTGAGAGCAGAATCCGCCTTACTGCCACGGATTAATCCAAGTCTCGAATTAGGTAATCTCGCGGAAGATAAACGTGCTCACTTGACTCGGCGAGCATTAAGTAATTACGGAAATTTACCAAAATTGGCTTCCAGCCCACTGACAAAACTTCCGCTAATCGAAGAACGGCTCAAAGCACGTAAAGTATCCGATAACACTCTTGAACGCGCTAACGAGCTCAAAGGGTTATTAACCGAATCCATATCTCGCTTGAAACCCACAAGTCAAAAAGGATTTGATTCTAGCGACGAATGGCGCTACTACAATGCCCTGTATTTTCCATACGTCGCTGGTCTGCGGCCTTATAATCGTAGGCAGGAGCGGGAGCTAGCTCCAGAAGAGCAAGAAGCTCTGAATTGGATGCAAGCTTTCGTCCCTGAGCGAACGCTGTACAACTGGCAGAATGCTGGCGCCAAACTGGTCGCAAATGATCTCTGGGAGATTAATTTTCAAGAGTCCGCATCCTGACTCACAAAACTGGCAGTATTTGGCAGTCATTTTCATGGACTTGGCACCTGTGTGAGGTGTATGCTGGGGGAAATCCAAACCACACAGGAGGTTTCTATGACCACAATATCTACCACACAAGACAAGGCTCAACTGCTTCGCTCGGCGCTGCTGGGCAACAGCATTTTCTGCTTCCTCAGCGGGCTCGATTTTGCACTGTTCTCCCGCCCAGTTGCTAAGTTCCTTGGGCTATCATCCCCCATTCCTATTCAAGTATTGGGGGTTGGCCTGGTGGCTTACGCATTGGTCGTCTATGCCCAATCTCGAAAGCAATCCTTAAGTCTGCCTTTTGCCCGCTTTGCCATCATCGCAAATGTGCTATGGGTAATCGGTAGCGCTGAGTTAATTTTTACTAACCTAATCCCCTTCACCACACCTGGGAAATGGGCCATTGCTATAATCGCCGACATCGTATTGGTGTTTGCAATCACTCAATTTGTTGGTTTGCGTCGAATAACCAAATACTTTGTTTAGGAAGAGATCAATGATAAATTTCAATTTTTGGCAAAAATGGCTCTTGGCTGTTGGAGTTTTCCTAGCGATCATGGGCTTTACGCTGGCTTTCTTCAATCAATCACAATTTATGGCCCTGGCTGTCAATGATCCAATAGATCGAGTTTTTTGGGCGGCGGAAAGTGTTCCTGAAAACGCAATACAATCCCAATCGTGGATGACTGGTGTGCTGGGTGCGACTGTATCAGGCTGGGGAATTACTATCGCCTTCCTTGCTACGTATCCTTTCAAAAAACGCGAAGCGTGGGTATGGATATGTTTAGTAATAAGCATGATAGTCTGGTATATTGCAGACACTGGTCTTTCTGCATACTACAATGTAACATTCAACGTAATATTAAATACAGTATTACTAATTTTAGTTGGATTACCTCTAGTAGTTTAGCAAATATAGTTTGACGGATAAGCGGAAAGATGGCATTCTTC
>CAZCPP010000005.1:0-26822 GCA_964500655.1 uncultured Anaerolineaceae bacterium
CTTGAGAAGTGCTTATGATGAACTCCAACTGCTCAAAGCCGCGTAACATCAGTGAATAAGTAATAGAAAGTACACAAACATTCTATTCAAAATAAAAAATTCAGGAGGCACATATGAAAGAAGAGTTACTTGAAAAATTAGCCCAATCTGTAATTGATGGAGAGCCCGAGGATGCGGTTGCCCTTGCCAAAGAGGCTCTCGATCAGGGTTTGGATGCCTTGGAATGCATCACAAATGGTCTTACGAAAGGGATTCAAAAGGTTGGCGAGTTATTCGCCGAAGGCGATTACTTTTTGCCCGAATTGATCATCGGGGCGGACGCGATGAAGGGCGCCCTGGACATTCTCGAACCCGCTCTTGTGGGCGACCAAAAGCGCGAAGTTGTCGCTAATGTTGTCCTAGGGACTGTCGAGGGCGATCTGCATGAGATCGGCAAGACTTTGGTAGGAACGATGCTGACAGCGAATGGTTTTCAGGTCAAAGACATTGGCGTGGACCAACCAGCATCGGCATTTGTGGACGCGGTCAAAGAATCCGATGCAACCATCATCGGAGCATCCGCGTTGTTGACGACCACCATGCTGCAACAAGAAAAGCTGATCCAGGCCCTGGAGGAAGCCGGGTTGCGCAAAAACGTAAAAGTCATGGTCGGTGGAGCACCTGTTACGGAGGCCTACGCCAAAAAGATTGGCGCAGATGGATATGCTGAAGATGCCATCTCTGCTGTAAATCTGGCGTTTCGCCTGGCAGATGCTCCGGAATAAACACTTGTAAGACACTGTTTTTTGTTCGTTCATATTCATCTACCGAAGGAGGCTAAGATGAACAATCACAAATCAATCAAGGTACTGGTGTTTGGGCTGATTGCGCTCATGCTGATTATTGGCGCAACAAACTGCGCACCGGCACCAGCTGAAGAAGGCGTTGCACCTGAAGAACCAGCTGCGGAAGAACCAGCTGCAGAAGAACCCGCTGCGGAGGAACCGGCTGCTGAAGAACCTATGGATGAGAAATCCAGCATCACTATCCTGGTTCCTGACAACCCGGTAGCCTTCAACGGCATAAATACCGACACGGGCTATGAACAGGCGATGGGAGAATTGGTGATGCTCTCGCTGTCAGAAACTGATCCCAATGGCAACGTCTACCCGGAATTGGCGGTCGAGATTCCCACCGTTGAAAATGGCGGTTTGGTCGTGGACGAGGAAGCCTGGACGATGACCGCCACCTGGAAACTTCGAGAAGATGTCTACTGGGCAGATGGCGAGCAGGTCACCGTTGATGATGTCATCTTCACCTGGGATGCCATGGTTGATGCCGGTGCGTGGTACGCCGCAATGGATTACACAGAATCTATTGAAAAGATCGATGATTTCACTTTCGTTGTCGAATTCAACACTTTATTTCAAGCCTATAATCTTCAATTTGGCGGGGAAGATGTCTTCATCTATCCCGAGCACTACTGTGACGCTGAGGCAGGATTTTACGAATGGAATTGCGATGACGAACCCTTGAGCAGCGGCCCATATATCCTCGACGAGTGGGTTGCCGATGATCACCTGACATTTGTCAGAAATGAGAACTACTTCGAAGAAGGCAAACCAATCATCGACCAGGTCATCGTCCGGATCGTTCCCGAAGAAACCGTAAAACAGCAAATGATGCTCGAAGGGGATGCTGATATTCACTACTGGCCAGATTCGGCCCCCTCGGATGTGTACAAGGAGACTGGCAATGGCACATATTTCGCAAAATCACCAACTGAACGCTGGGTGATGCGGTTGATTCCTAACACGAAAGTAAAGGGTGATCGAGAGACCCCACACCCGTTCCTCTCTGATGTTCGCGTCCGACGTGCTTTGCGCATGTCCGTCGATGTGGATACAATTATCAGTGAAATTAACCTCGGCTACGGTGAACCGGTCTGGAACGATTTTTTCCGGCCGCCATTCAACGGTTGTGATATCCCCCGACCAAAATATGACGTGGAAGGTGCCAAGGCGCTTTTGGAAGAGGCTGGATGGACAGACAGCGATGGCGATGGGATCCGGGAATGCAACGGCTGTGAGACCGCTGAAGCAGGCACGGTGATGAGCATGGAATACGCTATTTACGCAGAATTTGGTGAAACACTGGAATTAGCACAGCAGTACATTGCTGAAGGCTGGAAAGAGATTGGCATTGATACGGAATTGCTAATCATCGAGGGCGCCATCATGTGGGCCGAAGCTGAAGATGGCGGTACCGAAATTGCCGGACTTTTTGAGCTGGATATGTGGGATGATGGCTATCCTGGCACCGATCCATCCGACCAGATCTGGACTTTCTACTCATCCGGAAGCGATTGGAATTACGGTTGGTGGCATAACGAAGATATGGATGGCTACATCGATGAATTGTATACGGTGTACGAAGAGGACTTTTTGTGGGCCGCCTGTGAGGCAGCAGCTATCCTTGAAGAAGAACTGCCGCAGATCCTGCTTTGGTCTGCCCTAGAAGCGCATGGCGTTTCTGAGCGGCTTCAGGGCGTCCAACCCTCAGCCAATGACCCCGTAACCTGGAACGTTGCTGATTGGACTCTCAAATAATATAAATTTGAGAATTGTTCTAACGAGTGTGTCAGTGGGAGGGGTTCAACAGTTGAACCCCTCCCTGAACAACTGACAAGGAGTATTTTATGGGTACGTATATCATACGCCGCCTGCTTCAGGCCATCCCAATGCTTTTTTTGGTCAGCATTGTTCTTTTTGCACTGGTTAATATCGCTCCAGGCGGGCCAATGAGTGCCTACAGCCGTACAAATCGAATGCCTGAGGAGAAGAAAGAAGCAATCAGGCGGTCATTCGGCCTCGATAAACCTTTGCCTGTTCAATATATTGTCTGGTTGGTGGGAAATGACTGGATGCAGATTGACACTGATGGAGATGACATCCCAGATGGCTATGGAACGCGCAGAGGCATCTTGCGCGGTGATTTTGGTTTTTCATACAAGAATCGTGAACCTGTATTAGAACTGATAGCAGATCGGCTACCCAACACGATCTACTTGATGTTCTTCACATTGCTATTTACAGGGATCGTCGCTATTCCCATTGGCATCATTTCTGCGATCAAGCAGTACTCTGGTTTTGATATTACAGCCACAACACTTTCATTCATGGGACAGGCGATCCCCGAATTCTGGCTGGGCCTACTCTTAATCCTGGTTTTTTACGCCACCTTAAATAATCCGGTTACCGGCGAATCTCTTTTTCCATCAGGCGGTATGTATACCCTGGGAGCAGAGTTCTCCATCTTGGACAGAGCCCATCACCTAGTTCTCCCAGTGTTAATGGGGCTAGTGGGTTGGGTGGCCTGGTACTCACGCTTTCTGCGCTCCAGCATGCTGGAGGTCATCAATCAGGATTACATCCGCACTGCGCGTGCGAAGGGTCAAATCGAGCGTAAAGTGCTCTACAAACACGCCCTCAAAAACGCACTTATCCCCTTAGTCACCATGTTTGCCTTAGATTTTCCTTACATTTTCACCGGCTCCCTTTACGCAGAGCTGCTTTTCTCATGGCCAGGGATGGGCCGTTTATTCTATAACGCTGCCACCTCCCGAGATTACCCGATTCTGATGGCGATCTTGATCATTGGATCTGGCATAGTCGTCCTGAGCAATTTGATGGCTGATATTGCTTACGCATATTTAGATCCACGAGTCCGTTATAGCTGATCGCGAGAAACAACAATAAATTATGACAGGCAACGAAAAAACACTCAACATAAATGGCGAGGCGAGCAGGCCTCCGGAAACCATGGGGACCCTGGCCTGGAAGCGCTTCCGTCGCCATCCAGGCGCTGTTGTGGGGTCGATTGTACTGACTCTTTTGATTTTAGCGGCAGTGTTTGCCGGTTTATCCCCTTATGATCCCGAAGAGTCGGATATCAAAAACAGGTACCAAGCGCCTTCCCTGGAACACCCTTTTGGCACTGATGGTCTGGGTAGAGATCTCTTAACCCGAACTCTTTATGGCGGGCGGGTTTCTATGTCCGTTGGCTTGATGGTCGTCGGGATAACTTTAAGTATTGGCGTTCCCGTTGGTTCTATCGCCGGTTACTATGGGGGATGGATAGACAACGTCCTGATGAGAATCATCGATGCGACGCTCTCGATTCCTTCGTTGATGTTCCTGATCCTGCTGGCCGCCATCCTGCGAGAGACCGATCTGCCCTTCGTCAAAGGCAATAGCGTGATGACCATTGCCGTGGTCCTTGGGATTCTTTCCTGGCCAACCGTCGCCCGCTTGGTACGGGCTGTATTCCTGACCGTCCGCGAGATGGA
This sequence comes from uncultured Anaerolineaceae bacterium, assembly GCA_964500655.1. Lineage (GTDB taxonomy): Bacteria > Chloroflexota > Anaerolineae > Anaerolineales > Villigracilaceae > JAABUE01. Next base: position 4,328 of record CAZCPP010000005.1, read on the forward strand.
ATACGTGAAGGCTGCACATGCGTTAGGTGCTTCTGCTCCGAGAGTCATTCTTAGGGAGGTCCTGCCAAATGGATTTGGACCAATTATCGTCGAATCCACATTGGGTATCGGATATGCCATTATGGAAGAATCGGGGCTCTCCTTTTTAGGGTTTGGGATTATGCCGCCTACACCGAGCTGGGGTAATATGCTTAATAACGCTCAAGAGCACTTGACCACTTATCCCTGGCTGGCGATATTTCCCGGCGTGATGATTTTCCTGACCATCATCTCAGTGAACTATATCGGTGATGGGTTACGCGATGCATTAGACCCGTATAAAGTTCTGGGTAAAGTCGAATAGTGATTACCCCAACTCGGAAGAGAAAATAGAAGTCATTATGTCATCTGAGCCTCATTTAATTGAATCTATCAAAACTCCATATAAGCTGAACTTCCTGGATGGCCAGCAGTTGGAGAACCTGCAAGAGGCAACTTTCAACATTCTTGAGAACACAGGCGTGCAATTCCCGTCTGAAAAGGCTTTGGCCATCTTCACAGATCATGGTGCTAACGTCGATCATGATAGCTATATTGTAAAAATACCGCGCGACCTGGTGCTCAAAGCTATGGCTACAGTGCCGCGGTACTTCACTCTGGGAGCGCGCAATCCCGATTTCGACTTGCAACTCAAAGAAGGGGTTTCCTACTTTACCAATGACGGATGTGGACATAACGTGGTCGATTCGATAACTGGGGAACAACGCGCCTCGACCCAGGCTGACGTCGGCATGATGGCCCGCATCAATGACTACCTTTCATCCATGGCTTTCAGTTGGACGATGGTCAGCGCCCAGGATTGTGGCGTCACATCCCCGCTCTACGAGATGGATGTCACCTGGCGGAACAACACCAAGCATTATCAAAGCGTGACCATGATGGGCGAGGAGATTTGCCGCTATGGGGTTGAGATGGCCACAGTACTGCGAGGCAGCCTTGAGGAAGTCCGGAAGCGTCCACCAATTTCGTTAATCGTGTGTACTATTGCTCCGCTGATGCAAGACAAAGAAGCTATTGAAGGGGCGATGGTGCTGGTTGAGGCTGGTATTCCAGTCGTGATTATGTCCATGCCCACGATGGGAACAACTGCTCCAGCTACGTACGCCGGAGCGTTAGCCTTAGGAGATGCGGAAATCATCAGCGCAACGGTGCTGCTTCAACTGGCTTATCCCGGAGCGCCTGTATTCCATTCCATTTTACACGCCTGGGCAGATCCGCGTACGGCGGCCTATGTTGGATACCCATTGGATTCCCGAGTACGTTATGCCCCGGTTGAAATGGCCCACCATTGGGGAATGCCTGCCCTTGGCGGGGCATTCGGTACCGAAAGCCCAGAATTAGACAGTTGGCAATCAGCAGCTGATGTAGCCACAGACCCCTTATTAGTGGGTCTGGCTGGAGCAGAAATTGTTGCCGGGTTGGGCTTGCGAGACACCTACACCCTGCTGTATCCCGAAGCCATTATCCTCGATGATGATCTCTACCATCAATCCCGCTACAACCTGCTCAATATAGAAGTTAGCCCCGAGACATTAGCAGTAAACATTATTAACGAGGTTGGCACAGGTGGACATTTCTTGAGTCAAAAGCACACCCGCAAGCATATGCGCACAGCGATGGTGCGAGGTGTTCTCCATCAATTAGATTCAATGGGAAAGTATCGCAGCCCGGTGGAATACGCGCGCGAAAAAGTAGCCTGGATATTGGAAAATCACACTCCAGAGCCACCTTCCGCGGATGTGCAGAAAGAGATTAATCAGATTTTGGCAGCAGCCGATAAAGAATTGAAGGGGTAAGTTGATACTATGCTATCCCTGCAACCTGCATTATCTGAGCAAGATGTAAAGCGTATCCACGCGCACAGTCTGAATGTGCTTGAAAGCGTTGGCATAGATTACAAAACTCCCAAGGCATTAGAAATTTTGGAAGAGAGGGGCTGCAAGGTTGATTACGAACGCAACTGGGCTTCAATTCCCCCTGATCTCGTTGAGTGGGCAATCAAGAGCGCACCTCGGAATGTTGTTCTGGGTGCACGGGATCCTGCCCGCGACCTGCTTTTAGATGGCACACGCGCTCATCATACAACCGACAGCCAGGGTACACAGGCCATTGATCTTGAAACCGGTGAAATCCACGATTCGTGTGCTGAAGATCTCCGAAGAATGCTGCTCTTTGCCGATGCCCTAGACAAAGTTGATATTGTCAATGTAACAGTATCGGCCAGCGATATTCCCGCCCATCTACGTACTATCTATCACTTTGCGCAGGCATTCACCCTGACGAGCAAGCATGTCCGCACAGGAGTACTCAACGCTCAGCAGGTACCTTTCCTAGTTGAACTGGTCAAAGCGGCCACAGGCAGCGACACGTTCCGCCCGATCTTCTCAGTCGTCGATTGCACGATTTCTCCTTTGATGCATGATGGCTTAATGACCGAAGCCTGCATCGAGTTAGCAAAGTTGAATGTACCGATCATGGTTTTTCCCATGCCCCTGGCTGGTGGCACAGCACCGGTAACCATTGGTGGCACCCTGTTAATGCACAATATCGAGTTCCTGAGTGGTTTGGTTCTATTCCAATGCGTCAACCCCGGTGCGCCAATTATTTATGGTACCGAAGCTTCTCAACTGGATATGCAAACCGGCAGGTATGGCGGCAGCGCGGATGGATATGGCATAAGTCCTGCCTTGTTCAATCTTGCCCGCCACTATAACGTCCCTGTCAACCTGAGAGGGCTTGCCAAAAAATCGAAACAGATTGATGCACAATATGGTTTTGAATCTGTCTCTGGAACAATCTTGTCTTATTTATCTGGTGCAGATGAAATCTATAGCGTTGGTTTGTTGGGTTCGGCACAGATATTGTCTTTAGAGAAAATGGTATTTGATAATCATTTGATCCATCAACTGGAAGCGATGTTAACCCCAATCAATGTCGATGAGTTACATCTCCAGGCAGATTTGATCAAGCAAGTTGGTGTCGGCGGCGAATTTCTCACAAAAAAAGAAACCTTGAAATTCACCCGCGAGGAATATGTACCTATCTGGCCACCGCACGATGAAAACCTGATGGAGATCATTCATGCTGAAGCACAGGAAATATTAGAAAACCACACACCTTCCCCTCTACCAGATGGGGCAAATGAAAAAATCATTTCTATTCTCGCCGAAGCTGAACAAACGCTAATCATGTAATGGCATCCCAAATGTATTCCAAAACTCCCGATATTCTTGCATACCCATCAAAGATCAAGCACGAGGTGTTAACGCAATCGCAGCTCGACACTCTCAAAGCGGGGACATTGCACTTACTAGAAGATGTCGGTGTGCGCTTCCCTTCTCAAAAGGCGCTCAATATTTTTGCAGATCACGGTGCTGTTGTAGATTGGGATACTGAGATCGTGCGCATATCGCCCGGTTTGGTAGAGAAAGCTTTAGCCACCGCGCCGCGCGCCTTTGTTTTAGGAGGTCGTGAGCAACGGTTTGATTTAACCCTGGATGGAAAAAATTCCTACCTGACAACTGATGGTTGCGGTACTCGGGTGATAGATCTGGAAACCCGCCAAGAACGCCACTCGCGGAAGGAAGATGTAGCCCGTATGGCCCGCATCAGTGATGCGTTACCGTTGATAAGCTTTTTCTGGCCATTGGTTAGCGCCCAGGATCATGGACTGACTGCCCCGCTGCACGAATGCCATGCTGGACTGACTAACACCCTCAAGCACGTGCGTGGTGGCACGACAGTCTTTCCCGAACTGGTACCTTTTCTGGTTGAAATGGCAACCGTTGTGGCTGGAAGCGAATCAGAGCGTCGTAAACGTCCACCGATTTGCGCCAATATTTGCGGCATTGCACCACTTACGCATGACGAGCATGGTATCGAATCGGCGCTTGTTTACGCCGAAGCTGGTATTCCTGCCAGTTTTATGGCCATGCCAACTATGGGATCAACCGCACCAGCAACACCCTGGGGTGCTCTGGTTTCCGGAGATGCGGAAGTTGTCAGCGCCATGGTGCTGATGCAATTGGCTTACCCTGGCGCACCGGTCTTCCACTCGATTGAAGTATCGCTCATGCATCCGCGCACGGGTGGTTATGTGACGGGCGCGAATATCCCCTTTAGCACGATCACGGTGCAAATTGGACACAATTGGAATGTGCCCAGCCTGGGGGGAGACGGTACCAGCAACGATGCCAGGAATATTGGCTGGTACTCGGGTAGCGCTTCTGGGCTTGGTGCAGCCTTCATTCCAATAAGTGGCGGCGAAATTTGTGGATATTTAGGAATGTTGGACGGCTCCATGCTGCTTTACCCCGAACAGATCATTCTGGATCATGAAATTTGCCTGGAAGTTTATGAACTGTTCCAAGAATTTGAGTTTGACGAGGCCGACATGGCTTTAGACGTGATCAAGGATGTGGGGCCAGGATCCCATTTCTTGCGTCAGAAACACACCCGAAAGCATATCCGCGATTTTCAATTATCCCCAATATCGGATGAAATCTATATCAGCGATCAACCTCGCCCTTCGCGCCAAGTAGCATTGGAAGAATTCAACCGCATCAACGAAACACATCATCCCGAACCCCTCCCCAAAGAGAAGTTGACCGAACTGGATCGTATCCTGGTCGCGGCTGACCGTGAAGCAGAACGGTTGCATTAATTATGGAATCAAAGACACCGATTACCCTGGGTTATCAAATGCCTGCCGAGTGGGAACCCCATGAAGGCACCTGGCTGATATGGCCGCATAATGACACCCATGAGGATTCGCAATTGCATTTGGAACATCTCTGGCTGGAGATGACCATGGCTTTGCACGAGCACGAGATTGTTCATATCATTGTGCCAGACGAACGGCGTAGGGAACACCTTCAGCATCAGCTAACATATTACGGCTTGAATGGGCGGAATATTGATGTGCAAATTATTCCAAATGATGATGTCTGGGTGCGAGATTGCGGGCCAATTTTTCTAGTAAATGAACAGGGTGAGTTGGCTGTCACAGCATGGAATTTCAACGGCTGGGGAGAACGTTATCCCTTCAAGAAAGACCGTTCAGTGCCGGCAAGGGTGTCAGAAACATTATCGTTACCTTTGTTCACCGCTCCTATCACCCTGGAGGGGGGTGCGCTCGAAGTTAATGGCAAAGGAACGTTGATCGCTACCCGTAGTTCAATCGTCAATCCCAATCGCAATCCAAAGAAAAGCCAGAAAGAAATCGAAACAGCTATAAAAGACTATCTGGGAATCGAACACATTATTTGGCTGTCCGGCGCTCCACGAGAGTTTTGTGATCTTGTTGGCAGTGATACTGATCTTCATATCGATGGCTATGCCCGATTCATAGATGAGTCAACTGTACTGTATTCCTGGACTGACGATGAATCCAATAATTTTTACGCCTGTCTCAAACAACATTTAGATGAAATGAGAAAGGCGTCGACAGAGTCCGGGAAATCTCTAACTTTAGTCCCCCTGCCAAAACCTGTAAATGAGATGTATTCAACTCTCGAAGAAGCTACCCGACCTCCTTTCAAAAGGACTTTATCTCTAGGAACATATGCAAACTTCTACATTGCTAACAATGTAGTTCTGGTTCCTGTTTACGGAGATGTCAACGACGCGAATGCAAAAAGTATTATCGCTGAACATTTTCCAAACCGAGAAATTATTGGCATCCCCGCCTGGGCAACCTCCGAACTGGGCGGCATGATGCATTGTGTCACCCAGCAACAACCTCTGGTCAAGGCTCAATAAGGAAAATATTTTGGCCAACAAATCCTACAACCCGACAGATTTCTTCATGCCAGCTGAGTGGGAGACTCATGAGGGCACCTGGCTGCAATGGCCCCAGGACAAGCTCTATCACGGGTACGAGTTGAAACTAGAACGTATCTGGCTGAATATGGTAGAAGCTTTGCACGACCATGAAAACGTCCACCTGATCGTCAGTGGTGAAGAACAGCAAGATCATCTTGGACATCAGCTTGTGTATCACAATATTGGTTTGAATAATATCGATTTTCACAACATCCCCACCAATGACGTTTGGGCGCGTGATAATGGCCCAATATTTGTCGTCAATGATACTGGTAAGACCGCCATTACTGATTGGACCTTCAACGGCTGGGGAGCACGGTTTGATTCCGATCTGGATGACAAAGTTCCCGCTGCTATTGGCGAACGGCTAGATATCCCTGTTTTCAAAGTGCCTATGGTATTAGAGGCCGGGGCTGTGGAAGTTAATGGCAAAGGCACTTTTCTGGCAACGCGCACATCCATCATCGATTCCTATCGAAATCCCGGAATGAGTCAAACTGATATTGAAAAGGTTCTGAATCAATATTTAGGGGTGAATCACTTCATCTGGTTGACTGGAGCAGGTAGAGGCGAGTGCGATCAGTGGGGTGATGAGACCGATTCTCACATCGACATCGTGGCACGATTTACCAACGAATCAACAGTTTTATACAACTGGACGGATGATGAAAGCGATCCCCGCTATAACATGCTGCGCGCATCTTTCCAGGAATTGAAGGCTGCTACCACTGAATCAGGCAAAAGCCTCACCCTGGTTCCTCTGCCCCTCCCCGAAGTCCACCAGACCTCTACGATGACCAATTGGCGTAAGAGCAGCCTCGCTGACGGGGCTTATAGCAATTACCTCATTGCAAATGATATTGTTCTTGTGCCAGTCTACGGACACAAGAACGACGAAGCTGGTCTGAAGATCATTGCAGAACACTTTCCAGATAGAGAGATCATTGGCATTGAAGTTGTCGCCCTCGTTGAACATGGTGGCGCAATCGGTTGTGTTACACAACCACAGCCGGTGGGTAAGGTTGTAAAATAGGAGCATGGTGTGAGCAAAGCAATCAATCTTGGCTTGATCCAGATGTCTTGCACAGATGATGTGCAGGAAAATTTCGAGAGGACGCTTAAAAAGATCGAGCAAGCAGCCGCTGATGGAGCGCAAATCATCTGTACTCAGGAGTTATTCAAATCGCTGTATTTCTGCCAGTCGGAGGATTCTAGCCATTATGATCTGGCCGAAGAAATTAGTCAGGATAGTTCTACAATCCAAACATTAAGCAAATTAGCAAAGCGTTTGCAAATTGTACTCATTGCCAGCCTGTTCGAAAAGCGTGCCTTGGGTATCTACCACAATACAACTGTGGTAATCGACGCTGACGGACGTTTCCTTGGCAAGTACCGCAAAAATCATATCCCTGATGATCCACACTATTACGAAAAATATTACTTCACACCAGGTGACCTTGGATACAAGGTTTTCAAAACTAAATATGCAGATATCGGCGTGCTGATTTGCTGGGATCAATGGTACCCCGAAGCTGCCCGGCTCTTGGGTTTAAAAGGAGCCGAGATCATTTTTATCCCCACAGCTATTGGGTACTCCAAGACAAGTGAAGAATCAACATACGACCAATCCTGGCAAACCGTCCAAAGAGGTCATGCAGTTGCCAATGCTTGTTTTCTGGCAGCAGTTAATCGGGTGGGATTCGAAGCGGACCCTTCGACTTCGCTCAGGACAGGCCCATCGGTCGCGCTTCCGGCATCTCATGGGAACGAGCCTGGGGTAGGTCCAAATGGAGAAATCGGAATCAACTTTTGGGGTCAAAGTTTTGTTGCGGATCCCGACGGAAGCGTTTTGAAACAAGCATCCAAAGATCAGGAAGAAATCGTGATATGCCCTATTGATTTATCCCTGATCGAAGAAACCAAGAAAATGTATTCCTTCCCCTATCGTGATCGCAGAGTAGATAGTTATCAGGATTTACTCAAACTATATTCGGATTAACTCGAAAACGGAGAAAAAATGTCTAGCAAAACACCCCCTATTGAACCAATCGCTCCTGCATATCGTATTCGCATTCTGAGCGATGAACAACTTGAAAAATTCAAATCCAATACCTTTGAAATTCTTGAGAAAACCGGTGTTCAATGTCCTTCAGAGCGCGCATTAAAAATCTATGCAGAACATGGCGCCAAAGTCGATTTCGAGAAGCAAATTGTCAAGCTCTCATCGGATGTGATCCTTGAGGCTCTCTCTCATGCGCCGCGCTACTATACGATGGGCGGCCGTACGGAGGCTTTCGACCTGGATTTGTCGAAAGGGGTCACTTATGAAGCCACGGATGGCACAGGCACAAAAACCATCGATTATGTTACAGGAGAGTTACGTTCTTCCATCAAAGATGATGTCGCCAAATCTGCCCGCATAGCAGATTATTTATCATCAATCAGCTTTTATTGGCCAATGGTCAGCGCGCAAGACCATCCAAAAACACCTTCTCTCCACGAGTTAGATGCTTCTTTCAATAACACGCTCAAGCACGTTCAAACGCCAACGATAGTCGAAGAAATAACCACTCGATATGCTGTAGAAATGGCAAAAGTCGTGGCTGGCAGTGAAGAAACGATGCGAAAACGCCCGCCGCTCTCATTATTGATTTGTACCATTGCCCCATTAGCGCAGGATGCTGAAAGCATGGATGCTGCCCTTGTCGCTGCCGAGGCAGGCATACCGGTCGGTTTTATGGCCATGCCCAATACCGGTTCCACAGGGCCTGCCACCATTGAAGGCACAATATCTGTTGGAGATGCGGAAATGGTATCGGCCATGGTGCTCATGCAGATGGCATATCCCGGGGCACCGATCTACTATTCCTTTATGCCTGGTATGACGCACCCTCGAACGGGGGCATATATTGGGCACGATGCCACAATATATGCTGCAGGCGTAGAACTGGCACATATGTGGGGCGTTCCAACCCTGGCGGGAACTTTCGGAGGCCATGCGTCAAAGCCAAGTTGGGAATCGTCCCAGGGCGGATGTGTATCATCCTTGTTATGTGCATTATGCGGAGCAGAAACTGGTAGCGGAATGGGTTTGCTGGAGGGCAGCACACTGCTCTATCCAGAAGGTTTGGTTCTCGACGCAGAGATCTATCACAGCGTCCGAGCCAATGCAGGCGGAGTAGATACCAGCCCAGAAAAAATGGCGCTGGATGTTATACACACAGTAGGTCAAAGAGGGCATTACCTTAGTCAGAAACATACCAGAGAGTATATGCACAAACTTGGTTATTCAAAGGTGGTCTATACTCCCGAAAGGGATGGTGGATACCGAGATCCTATTGAAATGGCACGAGAAAAGACGGATTGGATTTTAGAAAATCATCACCCTGAACCATTGAGTGAGCATCAACAAGCTGAATTGAATCGTATTCTGGAAGCCGCGGACAAGGAACTCTCTTAAAAGGAAATTCTTTTGGAAACTTTACTACAAGTTCTCTCGCAAGACGAAAAAACACAGGTGCATGAGCGCACGCTCAAGATTCTGGCTGAAACGGGCGTTCGAGTCGAAACTGCCAAGGGACGGCAATATCTCAAAGAAGCCGGCGCTGATGTCGACGAAAGTACGAAAATCGTGCAATTCCCTCGTTCCTTAGTGGAAGAATCACTCCGTTTAGCCCCTAAGAAATTTAGCCTGGGTGCACGCCGTCCCGGCTGGAACCTGCCTATGAACAGCGGGGATTGTACGCTCATGCCTGATGGGGAAGGGATTACTGTCATTGATCGCAAAACAGGCGAGTACCGCCCAACCACCTATAATGATTGGCTGGAATCTACGCGCCTATCGGATACGCTGGATGAGATCGGCGTATATTGGGCAATGGCCGACCCCGGGGAAGGGCAAGAATTAATCCCAGATTCAATCAGTCACTGGCGGAAAATGTTTAGCAATTTCTCCAAGCATATACAAGACTCTTCGTCAACAGTCGAAGAAAGTCGCTGGTTGCTGGAAGTTTTGCAAGCAGTATTCGGCGATAAAGAAACTATCCGCCAAAATCACCCCTACTCTTTTTTGGTCTGTCCACAATCACCATTGATCATTGAAGGGCAGCACACGGATGCTTATTTAGAACTCGCTGGTTGGGATATCCCCATTGCTGTCATGCCCATGCCCCTGATGGGAGGCACAGGCCCGGGGAGCATGCTTTCAATAACCATTCTGGGCAACTGTGAAGTGTTGTCAATGTTGTGCCTAGTTCAGGCTGCTGCGCCCGGAACGCCATTTATATACGCGCCAGCTCAGTCAATGATGAATCCGCGCACGGGGATGTTAAGCTCTGGAGCACTCGAAAACGGATTGCTCGGTAGCGCTCTCATCGAGATGGCCCGCTACTACGAATTACCTGTCGAAGGATCTGGTGGCGGCACGGACACCCATGCTCCCGGAATCCAGGCCACTCTTGAACGCGCCATGAATGCCATGCTGCCAATGCTCTCCTGGCCGGATTTAATGATTGGTGCCGGGTTACTAGGTGGATCAATGATAATGAGCCTCGAGCAGTTGGTCATTGACGCTGAGATGTTTCGCATGAATAAGCAGGCTCATCGAGGGATAGGTGCGAACGAGAATACCTGGCTTGATGATGTTATCCAACACGTTGGTCCCGGTGGAAATTTCCTGGGGGAGAAATCCACGGCCATCAACATGCGTTCGGGAGAATGGCTGCTTCCTCGCCTTGGCGTACATGAACCTCGAAAGTCATGGGAAGCATCCGGGAAGAAAGATATCTTAGAGGAAGCTCGCGAAAAAGTGGAAACGCTCCTATCAACTCACACGCCCTTGCCGCTTGGAGATGATGTGGAGGCAGAACTTGACAAAATTCAAAAACGAGCAGAGGAAAGTTAGGGACACAAAACACATCATGAAAACAACTCCTTTTTGGACTGACGATTATCCCCGCCCAACCGATCTTCCGGTCGCTGCGGAACTTCCAACAGAAACTGACGTTGCCATCATTGGCGGCGGTTACACTGGCTTGAGCGCAGCGCGTACACTGGCAAAGGGTGGAGCGAGCGTTGTTGTACTGGAACGCGAGACCATTGGATGGGGTGCCAGCTCCCGCAATGCGGGCATGACAGGCAGCGGCCTGAAAGCTGGTATGCCGAATATCTTCAAGCGCTACGGCAAAGAATACGGGCTTAAGTTCTGGCGAGCATCGTTAGATATGCTGGAATTGATCAAGGAACTTGATACCGAAGAAGGTATAGACTTCGATTGGCATCAAAACGGCCAATTGGGTCTGGCATTCAAAGCATCGCACTTCGAGAGTATGAAATCTAGGGCGAAATGGTACCAAGATCAATTGGGGGAGGATGAAGCGATTGTGCCGCCATCAGAAATTCGCGCAGGAATCGGTAGTGATATTTTTCATGGTGGAGTCATTGACAAACATGGCGCCGGTCTGCACCCGTCCAAGCTGGTGTTTGGCCTGGCTGAGGTAGCTGCTCGATATGGTGCCATTTTATGCGAAGAGGCGGGGGTTTTCAAAATCGAAAAAGAAACTCACGGATTCACGCTGCATACAATCAAAGGCGTTTTGAAAGCAAAGGAAATCATTGTCGCTACGAATGGATACACGGACCGATTGGTGCCCAAACTCCAACCTAAAGTTTTTTCAGTAGGCAGCTACAGCATCGTGACCGAGCCATTGCCAAAAGACTTGCAAGAGGAAATCAGCCCTAAAGATTATGGCTTTTGGGATTCAAAATGGTTTCTAAACTATTTTCGAATGACACCCGATGGGAGAATGCTCTGGGGAGGCAGGAACAACCTGAGTACTAGCTTAGATTTGCAAGAATCAGCAAATACTTTACGTGCTCAAATGGTACGCGCATTTCCACAATTAGCCGAAGTACCTGTTACCCATACCTGGACAGGACACCTGGGCATAACCTTTGACCTGATGCCAAATATGGGCCTTGAAGACGGGCTTCATTATGCCTTCGGATATGGTGGTCACGGATTGCATTCTGCTCTCTACCTGGGTCGTGAGATTGCCTGGCTGCTCACTGGCAAGATAAAAAGCAGTCCCTTCATGGAGATTCCTCACCAGACATATTTCTTCTACCGGGGTAATCCCTGGTTCCTACCCTTCGCAGTCGCATTCTATCGTTTCCGTGATTGGGTATCCTGATATTTGCACTTACTTTTGAGGTTCCCTCAAAAGTCAATAATATTTGAGTTTGTTATTTCTTTTCAAGGAGAATATGCAATGAAAATCATAGTTCTTGGTGGGGCAGGAAAGATGGGTTGCATCTCGGTGCAAGACCTCGCAAACGACAAGCGCGTAGATGAAGTCGTTATTGCCGATATTGATATCGAGGGTGCACAGATCGTGGCAGACTACCTGAAAAGCCCAAAGGTCAAGGTGTTGAAGGTGGACATCAACGACGAAGAAAACTTTGTAAAATCTTTAGAGGGATCCGATGTTTGCCTGAATGCCAGTGTCTATTACACGAACCTGGCCGTGATGGAAGCCTGCCTCAAGGCTGGTGTGCACTACACGGACATGGGGGGATTATTCTACGGGACAAGAAAACAGCTTAAATTGCACGATCGGTTCGCCGCTGGAGGGGTCAGCGCAGTATTGTGTATGGGCTCTGCCCCTGGGATCCCAAATATTCAAACTCGCTACGCCGCTGACAGGCTGGATACTATTGAGAGCATCAAAATATACGATGGTATCAAGCCCCCTTCACCGGATGACCTTCGTTTTTCCTACGCGGTTCCAACCATCTTGGACGAAATAACAGTAGAACCGATGGTCTTCGAAAATGGAGATTTCGTTGCTAAGGAACCTTTGACCGGCTTCGAAGATTATTGGTTCGAACCACCTCTGGGCCTGCTTCCGATGCACCTGTCTCTTCATTCTGAAGTGGCCACGCTCCCCGTCACCTTCAAAGACAAAGGTGTGCAAGAATGCTTCTTCAAGATCAACTATTGGGGCATGGCCAAAAACACCGTCGAAAAAGTCCGTGTGCTGGCAGACTTTGGTTTTGCTAGTAAAGAGGCAGTAGATGTCAATGGGGTTCCAGTTGAACCGCGTGATCTGATGGTTTCTCTACTGTCGGGTTACGTGCATTCCGTTACCGATCTAATGGCCCCGCCCGCGGCAAAACCACCGGACTGGGTGAAAGAGATCGTCACAGTAATTCGCGGTACGAAAGATGGAAAAGATATGACTTACCGGTTGGGAACATTAACATGTAAAGGGGCACTTCCCACCGGTGTTGCGCCCGCCATCGCTGCAGTCTGGCTGGCTGAAGGCCGCATTGACTCTGGAGTCTATGCTCCTGAAGCTTCTCTCGATCCAGAACCTTTCTTCAAAGAATTAGAGCAACGAGAGATATATACACAGGTCAGTGTTTCTCATATGGTTTAATGGATGAGTTGATCGGGGCTTACGCACTTGGAAATCTTACACCCGATTTTTGGAAATTAATTCCAAGCCAGCGTAAACCCCAATTGGCAACTATCATAGATTAGGAAATGAAATGGAAAGTAATTTGACTGGTAAGAATTCAAACAATAATATTTCCAAAGCTGGAGATGATTTCATCGTCGTTGAAGATTTAGTGAAATATTTCCCGGTTCGGGGAGGCATTTTAAGGAAAGTAGTGGACTGGGTGCAAGCTGTGGATGGGGTCAGTTTTTCAATTCGCAAAGGTGAAACTTTAGGCTTGGTTGGAGAATCAGGGTGTGGTAAAACAACCGTTGGAATGACGATGCTGCGCCTCTTAGAACCAACCAGCGGACGGGCAAAGATCAATAAAGTTAATAATATCTATGATCTGGATCGGCAGGGCCTCAAGGTAATGCGTAGGCAAGCGCAGATAATTTTTCAAGACCCATACGCATCTCTGAATCCTCGCAAACCAATTGGTGATTCTATTCTTGACGGATTGGAAATTCACAGGGTAGCCACACCCAATGAACGTCGCGAGATTATGGTTGATTTACTTCAAAAAGTTGGCATGGCAGAATATCATGCCCATCGCTATCCCCATGAGTTTTCAGGGGGGCAGCGACAGCGGATTGGTATCGCTCGGGCCCTGGCATTAAATCCGGATTTTATTGTTTGCGATGAGCCAGTTTCAGCTTTGGATGTCTCCATACAATCACAGGTCCTAAATCTCTTGCAAGACCTGCAAGAAGAGTTTGGCCTCACTTATCTGTTCATTGCTCATAATTTATCAGTAATAGAACATATCTCGGATCGAGTTGCGGTCATGTATTTGGGAAAAATTGTCGAGCTGGCTCCATGTGATGATCTATATCTCAACCCGATGCATTACTACACTCAGGCCCTGATGTCGGCCATCCCGGTAGCAGATCCAACCAAAAAAACTGAACGCATCATTTTACAAGGTGAAGTACCTACCCCGATCAACCCACCTAAGGGCTGCCGTTTCCACCCACGCTGCCCAGCGGCTACCGAGCAATGCGAAGTAGAAGAACCTCTCCTCACAGAATACAAACCGGAACATTGGGCTGCTTGTTGGCAGGTAGACTTGTGAGATGTTTTCACTCAAAAATTTAGCCTTACTCAAGAGGAACATGTATGCAAGCATATAACAATAAACCAATCTTAAATGTATCTAACCTGAAAACATATTTCCATACTGAAGATGGGGTTGTTAAAGCCGTTGACGAGGTGGATTTTCACGTCAATTCTGGTGAAATCGTGGGGTTAGTGGGAGAGTCGGGATGTGGAAAGACAGTCACATCCCTTTCGATACTTGGATTAATTCCTGCGCCAGGAAAAGTGAATGGGAAAATCGATTTTCTCAACCAGGATTTGTTGCAATTATCCAAAGAGGAATTATCAGACATCCGGGGGAATCAAATTTCTATGATTTTTCAACAGCCGCAAAGCAGTTTGAATCCGGTGCTGACTGTCGGAGATCAAATATCCGAAGTTCTTCACATCCACCAGGATGTTAGGAAAGAAGACGCGTGGAACAAAGCTATTGATATGCTGCGGTTAGTGGGAATTCCATCCCCAGAAAAAAAGATTCATGCCTATCCACATGAAATGTCTGGGGGGCAGGCTCAAAGAGTCATGATTGCTATGGCATTAATCCTAAATCCTATGTTGTTGATTGCCGATGAGCCGACTACCGCATTAGATGTCACCATCCAGGCCCAAATCTTGGATCTAATGCGAGAACTAAACAAGAAGATGAACACAGCCATAGTGCTGATTACGCATGATTTAGGAGTGATTTCTGATATGGTCAGCTGGGTGGCCGTGATGTATGCTGGCAAAATCGTTGAGCAAACATCGATTGAAGATTTATTCGCAGAGCCACTTCACCCTTACACGCAAGGTTTAATTGGTTCAATTCCCATCTTGGGCCGTAAAAAGAAAAGGTTAGATATTATTCCAGGAGTTGTACCCAACCTGATCAATTTACCTGCAGGTTGTGTTTTTGCCTCGCGCTGCCATCGCCAGATCGAAATCTGTCAGCAAGAAATGCCTGAACTAATCGCGCAGAAACCACGGCATGAAGTACGCTGCTGGTTATACCAGTAATAAACTACTCAACAAGATATAAAATAATTTTCTAGAATTGGTAGCCAAAATATCTAAATTTAATTATAGGCAATATCGCTCAGATATATCACCACACCGGATAATATTATCAAGCCACCTCCTACAACCTGAACCCAGACCAGTCTTTCATTCAGGAAAATCATCGCAAGTACACTCACCATGATTGGTGTGGCCATAGACATAAGGGTTGAATAGGATGCCGTAGCCCGGTCGAGTGTTCTATACAGGTAAATCCAGGCCATCGCCAGGCAAAATCCGCTTCCTAAAGCGTAGGGGATGTAAGCTAAGGGAAACGTGCAACACATCAAAAAAGCTTTGAGGTTACCCAACATTTCGGGGTAGATAAGAGATATTCCAACAAGTATTGAGAACAGGGGAAGGCTGGCTATTGGTTTTTGGATTGTGACCACGTCAGCCTCAACTGTTTGTGTGCTTAATATTTTTCGCACCAGCACACTACCTAGCGACCAGCAGAAACAGGCTCCTAAAATGAATACATCACCTACGCGGGGTAACATGCCCTGCCCCTTGGTTGTTAAAAGGTAAGCTCCAAGTAGCATTACGAACACAACTGATATTTTCAGGCCCGAAAGGTTCTCTTTGAGAATTATCCATGCAAATAGAATGGTAAAAACTGCAGTTATTTTGACTAGAAATCCAGCGTTGATCGTATCGGTTAATGCAATACCAATAATGCTTAAATATGATCCCAGGCCAGCTTGAATACCGTTAGCCAGGAACAATTTCCAAAATATACTTGGTTGGTGCTTGAATAAGTGTACTAATTTTGGACCAGAATCAGGCAAAATAAGGACCGCTAAGGTTACCAGTGCTCCTATTATTGATACGATCTGAAACGGAACCACCATTGCCCCGGCCATAAATCCCAATTTGGCAAAGAAGATTTGGAAGGCCCAGAATGTTGAAAACAGCAATACGTTATAAAGGGGCGAGGCTGTAAGTTGTTTTATCACCTTTTCTCCAAAGAGGGAATTATATACTGCCAAAGCGTTTCATACGAAAAACCATTAATTTATGAAGTCAAAACATCAACCTCGTGATGTCAAAAACGCAGGTTTGCCACCTGCGTTTTTTTTCTTCATACCAAATCTTCTGGCCGTATCGGGATGTGCCGCACCCGCTTTCCCGTAGCAGCAAAGACGGCATTCGCCACTGCCGGGGCGATCGGCGGGACACCCATTTCGCCAATACCGCTCGGGCGCTCGCCGCTTTCGATTATATAAACCTCGACAACTGGCATCTCGTCCATTTGCAACAACGGGTAATCGTGGAAGTTGCTCTGCTGGACGCGACCATCCTTGATGGTAACACCGGCTTTCAGCGCCGCAGTCAGGCCGAAAACAATGCCACCTTCCATTTGAGCAGCCACATTGTCCGGGTTGACAACCGCGCCGCAATCCACCGCGCAGACGACGCGCTGCACGCGCACATTTCCACGATCATCAACGAAGACTTCCGCAACTTGAGCTACATGTGTGACGGCAAAAGTGGCATGATATGCCAATCCGCGCCCCCAACCAACAGGCAACGGCTCACCCCAACCCGCTTTCTCAGCTGCCAGTTTGATCACCGCCGCGGCGCGATTATCGTACAGTTCCAAACGCAAATCAAGCGGATCGCGCTGAGTAGCAGCCGCCAGTTCATCGATGAAGCATTGCGTAGGGTAGGCTTCGGTGAAATGGCTAACCGAGCGCCAAGCTCCAGTTGGGACACCTGAACCGCCTCGTGACTGTACGCGCGGCATCCTGACGGTAGACAAAGACCCACTGGCATAATGAACGCTCATCTCATGATAATAGTCGTGCTGCAGGTCATCATCACGCGTCCACAAGACCTGCACAGGAGCCTGGATGGCCTGTGAAACCCGGGCAGCTTCAACAGCATAATCGGCTTCCAACCTGCGGCCAAACCCACCGCCGATCAACGGAACATGCACGGTGACATTCTCCAACGGCACCCTCATGGCCGCACCTACCATGCGCTGCACTTCTTGCGGATTTTGTGTGGGCGCCCAGACCTCACAAATATCCTCATGCACATAAGCAGTGCAATTCATAGGCTCCATGGTGGCATGCGCTTGATAGGGCATTTCGTACAACCCGTCAATGGAATTTTCCCCAGCTGAGCCAGGTTCAGGAAGTATGCTCATGGCTGTAGCGCGCAATTCAGCGCTGCTCATATCAGCCCTGCGCCCCTCATCCCAGGTGATTTTCAGGGCGCTCCGTCCCTGGATGGCAGCCCACGAATTATCCGCGATAACGGCGATACTTTTCTGTAAAGCCACCACCTGACGGACGCCAGGCACGGCCAACGCGGCACCGTCGTCATAGCTGGCAAACCTGCCCTCGAAGACCGGGGGCCGTGCTATGACAGCATAGGACATATCTGGCAGGCGTACATCCAGGCCAAAAACGGCTTTACCTGTCACGATTGCTGGTGCATCCCAATGGCCAACACCTGTCCCGATAAGTTGTAGCTGTGATTCACCCTTGAGTTGCACCTCCCCTGGCACATCCAGGCTGGCGGCGGCTTCGACCAGAACCCCATAAGCTAATTTTTGTCCACTATCTGGGTGGATGACGTGCCCCGCTTCAGTCGCGCATCCACCTGCTTCCAGGCCCCAAAATTGGGCCGCAGCCTCCACCAGCATCTGCCGCGCCACGGCGCCTGCCTTTCGCATGCCATCATAATACCTTCTGACACTCTGGCTACCACCGGTGACCTGATCGCCATATTGTGAATCGGCAGGCGCCTGCTCGATGCGGACTGCATCCCAATCCACATCCAATTCGTCTGCTACCAGCATGGCCAACGCGGTACGGATGCCCTGTCCCATTTCGGAGCGGAAGGCGATCACGGTCAGGATGCCTTCGTTATCCAACTTGAGATAAATGTTGGGCACCCAGTCAAATGGCGGGCCAGGCGTCGGCGTGGAATCGGCCGGGGTAACCAGCGCAATCTCAGGCGTGGCAGATGCAGGAGTGCAGGCCTGCAGGTAAACTGCCAATACCAGTCCCCCACCTGCCGTGCCGGTAAGTTTGAGAAAGTCCCGCCGGGAGAGTTGCAGCCTGTTATGATTCTTATTCATCTCAAGCCTCCCCTGCAGCAGTGTGAATGGCTGCCCGGATGCGCTGATAGGTCCCGCAGCGACACAGCACGTTGGCCATGGCCGCATCAATATCCTCATCGCTGGGGTTTGGATTCTTCTCCAGCAGGGTGACAGCGTTCATGATCTGGCCGGGCTGGCAGTATCCGCACTGCGTTACGTTCTCTGCCTGCCAGGCTTCCTGCAGCGGGTGGCTACCATCTTCAGACAGGCCTTCGATCGTAAGGATCGTTTTCCCTTCTACGGCCGGAATCGGAGTGACACACGAACGTGCCGGTTCACCATCCACCAGCACGGTGCAGGATCCACACAGACCCGCACCGCAACTGAATTTCGTCCCCGTCAGCCCCAGCAGATCTCGCAGGGCCCACAGCAGGGGCATTTCCGCTTCGGCCGCCAGCATGTGAATCTGGCCGTTGATCTCTAAAGTGAAGCTTGGCATGGGGGCTCCTTTCCCGGGGGCGCGTTTGTTTTTGGCTATAAAAATTAAGTTAAACCCCGGGCTGATTATAAAGGCATATTTTGTATGCCATCCAATGGGCTGGACCGCCAACTGGTCATCGGTCTCTGCCCTCTCCGTATGTTTATTCAACTCCGTTTAGTAATTTTCAATAAGACCCAGGAACTGATCATTTCATACACCTTATAAAACCCCTTACAAAGTCCCTTACTGGCTTCGCTGTAGCAATCATTATCCGCGGGAACACCTGACACCGTTCCGCCTGCGTCGTTTTTGATCTTCAGGAAGGTCATTGGCAAAGAACGAAGGAACCCATCACTATCTCGTCGGCAGATCCCAATGTGCAGGTGGGGCTCACTTCCACCAGAATTGCCGACCAACCCCAGTTTGTCACCGGCGTTGACGATATCCCCGACGTTCACAGTAACCTCATTTTGCTTGAGGTGAAAATATCCGTGATAACAATCCAGCGCACTGTTATAGATCACGACCATATTAGCACCAGTTGTTAGCGGAGTTGAGTTCGGATTCGGAATTTGACCCCAATTGTCATCAAAAGCGTCCGCGACAAAGATCACCTCCCCAGAAGTCATGGCCAGCACCGGCTGCTCCCAGCAGTAAAAATTGTCATTCTGATCCAGTAGGTTAGGATCATCATAGGTTTTATTACTGGAATCCCATACTCCCAGATCGAAAGAGTAGCGATGTTCGGGGTAGGAGTGCACGGTGAAATTGCCGCAGTTGATACCATTGCCCCAATGCCAGCGGTAAGCATCATTGGAGGTTCCTCCGATCACAGGAATATCATAAGGAAGCCGATCCATCACTGTGACTGGCGCAAGTTCTACTTTAAGTGTGCGCCCGTCGCCGTAGCAATCGAGTTCACCGCTGTGAAATTTCACATTGGCCTGAACTTTTAGCGTTCCACCCTTGAATGAACGTGGCACTTCAAATCCATCATAGAACTTCGGGAGCGGCGCATCGCTGCCGGATACCGGGCCACTAAGTGGAGTGGCCAGGCCTTTTCCATGTACATCCTGGTCAATGAACAGATCGTTTGTCAAATAGGTCTTGTGCACCGTGATGTTATTCTGGTCTTTAAGCTTCACTGAGACGTTGGTAATATCGAGCTTCTTCCCGGTGCCATTGACCACTTGTCCGATCACCGTTCCCCACAATTTACCGTTGGTTAGCCGAATGATCTCGACCGGTGCTTGAATTCCCAGGAACACGGGCCAGTTAATGGGTAGAGCCTGGGGCGTCGGAAAACCAGCCTGTGTGATAACCGCCTGTGATAACAGGTATTGATGTTTGCTACCGGATGCAACCGCTTTGAACGGGAATATGCCTATCTTTGGATTATTTGAGACGGTCCAGGATGGTGATGAGTTATAGCTTTGGGAAGCGTTCAGCATAATAGGTAAGCCGATACTGTCATCGGTGTCTGAGTCGGTGTAATTCCCTGACCACCAACTCCAACCTCCCTCTGCGGCAGAGAACATGAACGCACTTTCAAGAGTCACCTGCTCCGATACTAGATTCTGCTCAGTGAAATGCCATTGGATATTCTGGGATAAATTGTCATTTACCGAAGCGTCGCCACTGCCGTTCATCGTCATAAGGTTGGAGAGGCCTGGATCACCAGGTTTGGTGTATTGCTCCATCAGGCTTACGAAATTGTCAGCGGCGCAAAAGCTCACATCATGTCCCCATGAGCAGAATTTCGGCGGCTCAAGAGGAAGCTCGGCCTTGTTCAAGCCGATGTTCCAAAACCAGGGTTGTCCCGTAACGTTCCTGTACCAGACAGCGCAGAAACGTTCGTCATCACCAAGCCAGGTCTCGTGATCGAGGTTATCGATGGAGATCAGCCGGGCGGACTTATCGTCCAGTATGTCAGCGATGAAATCAGCATCCGCATTGGGAATCCAGTCCCATTCGACACCATCGTCCTCTACCCAGATAGCGCAGTAACGAAGGACGGGTGATGCATGAATTCCATTCAAGGTTGTCCTATAAGCGCGAATGTTGATAAGCTTTCCGTCTTCTTTATATAGCTTCTTTTTGATCCCGTCCGGGGTCATGTCGTGCCCCCAGTTCCACTGAATTGCATCGGGGTTCTCCACCCAGGCGGCCGCGCAATAGGTCACATTCTTCTCTTCGAAGCAATCCAGAGCGGTCAGGCGGAATTTATTATTGAGAGTGGTTTTTAGATCCGGCGGTGTGATTTGGCCATTCCACGATCCCCCCAATCCCTCATCTTCGACTGAGACACCGGAATAAAGCCTTGTTGAGCCGTAGATAAAACTTTTAATCGAGAGTAATCGATGATTTCCTAGTTGAGAGGAGAGATTAGTAGCGCTGAGGCTTAATTGGTATTTCCAATCCGAAGGAGGTGGGATTAGTTCAGACATAGCTGTAGTTCCTTTCACTCAAATATGACTTATTCTGTTTGTACGATATGAACATCCGACACCTCCCATTGTAGAAAAATATCTTGAGTATTTTCCCGCCTTTACTAATAGAAATCTTATAATTCTTCATACACAGTACCCTTCGCACCAAGCTCCTCTCAAAAGCGGACTTCAACACAGGCCACCGACAGCCGCCACGGGACGCCTACCCCCTCTCCCAGAATTGGGAGCCCCCTTCGGGGAAAGTATCCCCTCCGGGGGTAGTAAGGGCGAGGGTGAGGGGCATTCACCACAAACCCGCACCGCAACTGAATTTGGTGCCCGTCAACCCCAGCAGATCTCGCAAAGCCCACAGCAGGGGCATTTCCGCTTCGGCCGCCAGTATGTGAATTTGGCCGTTGATCTCTAAAGTGAAGCTTGGCATGGGGGCTCCTTTCCCATGTGCGTGCTTGTGATTAGCTGTAATCGTAAAGTTGAACCCTGAGCTGATTATAAAACCAAAGGCATATTTTGTATGCCATCCCCCGGGGTGGTTTGCCAGCTTTTCATCGCGCATGACTTCCCGGGTGATTTCAGCCAGACCCTGGCAAGTCTAAAAACCATTCGCTTCCAGCAAGTTTAAGTCAAAAAAGGTCAGTACCTAATTCTCAAGAAGTCAGTACCTTTTTGTCGAATGGTACTGACCTTTTAGCCAACAGGTACTGATCTTCTGACCTGCAGGTACTGACCTTTTCGCGTAATTGTCAGTACCTTTTACACCAACGGCCCAGATCTGTTTTGATTCTGGGTTGCCCTTAAATGAGATTTTTAATCATGGATGCGAAGCAAAAATATTACAATAACCGGGGTTCGAGCCCCCGTGCCCTGCCTCCGGAAGGGTGCGATGCGAGGGGCACCTTTCTGTACGGTAGTAAAGTGATCACTGTTGATTGGGGGGTAAATAAATGAGTATTTCGGTGAAATCACAAAGGGGCTGTCCCAAAAGTCGAGGAGACAGCCCCTTAGAAATTTAATATAATAG